>JAYEII010000052.1:0-11008 GCA_034660015.1 Methanobacteriota archaeon
CATAAAACTC
Source organism: Methanobacteriota archaeon (assembly GCA_034660015.1). Lineage (GTDB taxonomy): Archaea > Halobacteriota > Syntropharchaeia > Alkanophagales > Methanospirareceae > QEXZ01. Next base: position 11 of record JAYEII010000052.1, read on the forward strand.
ATTTACTACCTCTTCTCTTCTTTTTATCTCACCCGTATCGAGTAAAGGGAACTGTAAATTCTTTTTCAGCCGTCTTGAACCCATTCCCGTACGTGTTTTGTCCAGCACACCGACAAGCGTCCCTCGCTGTGTTCCATCGCGGATATTATTGAATATTTCCAGGTTTCGCACGGTAACACTGTCCAAAACCATGTAATCGGAGACAAAGAAGGTCTTAGGCGGTTTTATATGCGATAGCACGCGCTTTTGTGTATCTCGTAGATAAGAAATCACGGCTCCTGCCGCGGTTATGCCCGCCTTGAGTTCAGCACAGCCAAAGCCATCGAGCGAAATCACACCAAAATGGTTTATCAGCGTAGTGTATGCGGTTTTATAATCGAAATAGTAGTCATCATAACGTGAAAAGGTGCAGGTACCCATATCCCGCTCAAGGTCATGTTCCAGTTCAAGCGAATCAGGCAGGATTATCTCCGCGGGTTTCTCCCGGTCTATCTCATTCAGCAGTGACGAATGCGATTCGTCATCCTCTAACTCAGTCAATAAAAACTCGCCTGTTGAGACGTCAACGATTGCGATGCCCGCCTTGCCATCCATCATGTTCACACACATCAGATAATTGCTGATTCGCTCCTCTAAGAAGGAATCCTCAATGACCGTACCGGGCGTAATCAGCCGCACGACCTCTCTCGTTTCTACGTCTTTCCGCGCTTTATCCCATACCTGTTCGCATATAGCCACTTTGTAGCCTTTTGTGATTAATTGTCGTATGTAAGGTGTTACCGCATGGAAAGGCACGCCAGCCATCGGGATTCTCTTAGCTGCTCCTTTTCCCCTGCCAGTCGCGGTTAAAGCGATGTTTAACTCCCTGGCTGCCACCTTTGCATCTTCACCAAAGGTTTCGTAAAAGTCGCCGACACGAAAAAGCAAGATAGCATCGTGGTGTTTCTCTTTTATTTTGTAGTATTGCTGCATCATTGGTGTTGTTTCTGGCATGAACTTCATCCTCACTTCTATAATTTTAAATGTATCCAACTATAAAATAAAAATGTGTGGAAAAGAAAACAAGGGCTCGTGGCTTAGCTTGGATAAAGCACCGGCCTTCTAAGCCGGGGATCGCGGGTTCGAATCCCGCCGAGTCCGCTCCTTGCTATAAATGAACGATAATCTTAAATCATGGAGAAAATTTGATTGGCAAAGCTAACTTTCTGCGGGATGCCATGTGCCCTACTCACAATCCTTCCCATTCCCCTTTACCCTTATCGGCATCCGATTCCCTCAGCCATATCGCCCAGCAGATCAATATCTGCGAATATCCTATCGCCTTCGACAACCGCCCCATTTCCTCGATAAACCGCAAATTATCATTCGCATGAACTCCAAGTTCGCGTTCCACCACGCGTTTTATTATCTTATCCGGCATGCTCGTGTCCACACCTGCTTGCATTCGCAAATACTGAAATGTAATCAATCCGACACCGTGGACCTTTCCTATTTCATCCTTCTCCCATTCCTCATGGTTTGCGTGCTCAGCCCAATACCGCAACGCGTCGAAATCCGTATCTAACTCATTATTTTCTTTAATGCCATCTAAAACACGACTTATGCCTATCGCAGCGTGCCAAACACGTCTGTTGTTCATTACCCGTCTCAATCTCGCATCTTCCGTGGAAAGCTTTGAAAACACATTAAACGAACTTATCGCTCCTGTTTCTACAAAATCGCGGTAAAAACGTTTAACCCGCGGCACCACAATTTTGAAGTATTTTAACCCAATCGAATCCAGTGCCGCATCCACAACAATCAGTACCGCATTCCCACCCCACCGCTTACCGTTTAAGCATCGCAGCTCGCTTTCTTTTGCTGTTGTGAGAACCTCTTCAAATCTATCCTCAAACATTTCCTTTGTCTTCCGCATAGCAGTCACCATAATTACTCAAGTTTATTTTGCACTTTACACTTCTCATTTTTCGTTGTCTGCACAAAATTCCACCGATTTTTGAGCAGATAACAGCCCCCTTTCTCTCATTCTCTTTCTTATGTGTGCGTAAATCCTTAAACTTTCGTATTCTACCCGCTCAACTATTTCTGGTGATATATCACTCAATCTCCCTACTAAATAAGCATCCGCATAATCCTTCACAATAGCGGGGTGAAACGACACATTCTTATTATACAAATTCTCTGCGGCTTTTATTTGCAGTTCAAACCATTCCCTCGGTCTGTTTGTTATCAGCTCAAAATTCTCGGGTGTTCCTGTTTTAAAGGACAGTCTGACATGCAGATTATGGCATTTTGAGAGTTCGTCAACGTATTTTTCATCCTCACCAAGTTTTATACCATTCGTCTCAAGCACAAATAGAAGCGTCGGGTCTGAAAGTTCGACAGCTCTTATTACATCTAACAGATGCTTTTTACACAATGTCGGTTCATTCCCGCTTATCCTGACCGCTCGGAATCCATGTTCATGTGCGATTTTGACAAGTCTTTCTGCAACTTCTTCCGGCGTGTAAAAATCTCCAAATCGTTCTGGATGGATTCTCGTTCGGTAACTCCAGCAAAATGCACAGTCCATGTTACAACCCATACAGTCCGCGGTTGCGATACCACCATAAAACCGATCGGCTCGGAATCGGTAGTATTTCCTTTTGGTTCCTTTACAGATAACTTCCATCTTTGGGTCTATTCTAAATCAGATTTTATTTTTATTTTGAGTCTAATCATTAAAAGGAGGATATAAAGAAGATGAGCAAAATAAATATACTGTTCAGAGCCCAATACGGTTAATTCATATTATTTATAAAGATATAAGATATAAATAACATCACGAATGCGATAATAGAGAAAGATATCTGGGAAGAGTTGAAGGTAATAAGAGGGGAATTAGAATATATAAAAGAGCATATGGTAGATGTTGATACGGTTCTTACCCGGGAAGAGGAGAGAATATTAGATGAGAGCCTTAGAGAGTTTGTGGAGGGTGAGGCTACGAAACTGGAAGATTTTGAGAAAGAGTTGAGGAAATGAAAGTGCCGGGAATTTATTATTTGGATAAAAACAGCATTTTAATAGTCAACATTGATAAAAGGTCAAAAGTATATGAATAAACATGGACAAAACCGAAGTGCTCCTCGCTAACTTCCGTTTATATGCTGAAGACCTTGAGATAGACCTGAAAGAGCCATCAGGCAGGTTCAAGTGGTTTTTAGCTTCTATTCTGTTCGGTGCGAGAATAAGCGAGAAAATCGCTGCTAATACCTATAAATCATTTGAGTGGTATGGAGTTGACAGCCCGGAGAAAATCATCGCTGCCGGCTGGGACGAACTGGTCAGGATTCTGGACGAAGGGGGATACGTGCGATATGACTTTTCCACGGCGACAAAGCTGCTTGATATAGCCGGGACGCTAAAAGGAAAATATGGCTCTTTGGAGAACCTTTACAATCAATCTTCGGATACAAAAGATTTGGAGAGAAGATTGCAGGAATTTAAAGGGATTGGTGCCGTAACGACACAAATATTCCTGCGTGAATTGCGGGGTGTGTGGCAAATAAGCCCGGGGGTATCGAGCAAAGCCGAAAGCGTAGCAGAAAATCTGGACATAAATCTGCAAGAATTCGCGGGTGAAAAACTTTCACGTGTTGAGACTGCGCTCGTTAAACTCGGCATAAAATACTGTAAGCGAAAGAGATGCGAGGAATGCCCGGTGAGGGATTTTTGCAACAAACCGCCCTTAGAAAGAGTTAAAAAAATGAGTGAAAACATTCTCTTAGTTTTCCCGTAAAGGCTTTTTCCGAAGGAAAAAGGCTTTCTTTCTTATCACAGGTTCTTTCTTGTAGAAAGAAAGTGTTTTATAAAATCCACTACTTTCTCCGCGCACGCTTCCACACTCATCTTCTCGCTATCCACCACAACCTCAGGACTCACTGGCACCTCATACGGCACGTTCACACCCGGCACCGTTGCTCCTTCTTCCTTTGCCCCCTTATAAATACCCGTAGGAGTATACTTCGCTTTCCTCCGCCCTTCTCTTTCCATGCACGTGTCTAAAGAGCATTTTACAAACACTTCAGCGAAATTCCGTATATTCTCACGGGCTTTTTCCCTGTATTTCCTCCTGTTTGCCGTAGCATCAATGATAACGGGTTTGCCACTCTCCACCAGGAGTTTCGCCATGTAAACCAACGAGCTATACACAATGTCTCGCTCCTGTTCCGAATAAGAAGGTTTTGGCGTGATAAATTTCCTTATCTCGTCAAGTTCAAGTACCTTCACGTTTATACCGCGCTCAGCAAAGATGTCTCGCACTTTCTCTGCTATTACGCTCTTACCACTGCCCGGTAAGCCTGTTACCCACACCACCCAGGTCATTTTTATATAGTAGTTGTATAGCTAAGATAAAAAACCACAGATTTCACAAAAAACCTTTTCTTAGAAAGAAAAGCTTTACCAACAACTTTTTTACCGAAGGTAAAAACCTTGACTAAAAACATTCCCTTTGTTTTTCTTTTAGCACAGGTTTTCTTTTTGTAAAAAAGAAAAAGTGTTGTGTAATCTTGTGGTTAATAGTTTTCGGTAGGGCTATAAATACCGAACTTCCGCATCACTACACCCTCCGCAACTTTTGGCAGGAACAGCGTGGATTTCTGTGGAAATTCCTTCTTCTCTATCCGTGTCTTGTATTCCACGTCTGTTAATCGCGGCAGTTTAAGGAAAAACGCAACCTTGCACGTTTCTGTATCTACTTTTTCAATCGCATCAGCCGGATTGGAGATGAAAACGATATCTTCGGGCTTACGCGTTGGCTCGATAAGCCACTCATGCAGGCTTATTACATCCAGTCCAACTCGTTCGTCGCCTCGCGCCTCTGCCAATTTCCTTATTTTCTCCCTATCTGCTCGCAGCAAATAGAATTTTGCACCGTCATACATGATTGATCTGACGTCAAAATCATCGTTACGTTCATTGAGCTTTGAATAGATGGTCTCATTCACATCCCCATACTTACTGGTGTCACAACATTCTACAACAAAATTCTCTTCTATCCTCGTCCATAAATCTTCCATGCGGCATCTTTTCACACATCTATGCCAGGGCAGCAATAAAACCGCTCTGTCCCCTGTTTCTAAAAGCATCATCAGCGTATACGCTGCCCCGTTGACTTTATCTCTACTCAACTGATAAGAAGCCGAGTAGCGGTGATGTCCATCGAGAATGAGTATTTTTTTATCGTGCATTAGCGCTTGAATCCGCTCTATAATCGCTTCATCTGAAACTTCCCAGAGCAGGTGGCGAGCACCATTTAATACGACATCCATAATTGGCTTTCTTTGTTTAGCCACGTTCAGATCAGGTCTGCGGAAGCCCAAATAATCTTCGAAAATGTGGTTTATGTCATGGTTGGGCATGTTGTATCCCGCAGCAATGGGTGAGAAATTCATTCGGCATTCCTTCATAAGCATGTATCGCTCCGAAGTATTCGCCTCAAAGGTCTTTTCGTGCCCCGATATGTTCTGCGAATTGAGTTTTTCCGCTTTTACCAGAGCTACCAATCCAAAAGCGAAATATGTCGCTCTTCTCTCTTCCTTCGGGATTTGTTCCATAACGGCTTTCGGCAGTTTGTAGCGGATTCCATAGATGTATAAAGACGGTTTCTCACGTTCAACCAGGATTCCATCGCCTGCCAAACGTTCTAAAGACTTCTTTGCATAGTCCACGAATTCTTCTACCCCTTCGCCCTCTTTCCTCGTGGTAAAGTGAATTACATTGTTTTCCCTGCCTGAATATTGCTCGTAAAGGTGTGCATCAATTGTATCGTAAACCGGGCAAACCAGCTCATCTCGGTTTTCCAGTTTCGGGTTCAGTATCGTCGCCTTGAAGGGTTTTATCTCAACCATTTTTTTTGTTTAGATTTTTTAAAAAAGATTAAGTTAAAATTAAAATTAAAAAGGATGAAGCATTAGAAAGGATAAGTAAAGAGGGAGAAAAAAATGGGAGAAAAGGGATTGATAGCAAAAATTACAGGTCCGTTAGTTGTTGCAGATAAGATGCGGGGATGCGAGATGTACGAAGTGATAAAAGTGGGGGAAGAGGGGTTACTGGGGGAAACGATTAGGTTAGATGGCGACTCTGCGTATGTTCAGGTATATGAGGATACAACGGGCTTGAAGCCCGGTGAGCCGGTGATACGGACAAAAGCACCCTTATCCGTTGAACTCGGGCCGGGAATACTGAAGAATTTTTATGATGGTGTGCAGAGACCCCTGAAAGACATAAAGGAAAAGGTGGGGGATTATGTAGAAAGGGGGGTGTCTGTAGATGCGCTCGACCGAGCGAAGAAATGGAAATTCACACCAGTGCCTACGGCAGAGGAGGGCAAAGAGATAGTAGATGGGGCTATTTTGGGTGAGGTTCAAGAATCAAAAGTGATAACCCATAAAATTCTCGTGCCACCTGGAGTGCACGGGAAGCTTGTAGAGTTAAAAGAAGGTGATTTTACCGTTCAAGATACTATAGCGAGGGTACAAACAGAAGGAGAGGACGCGGGGTTAAAACTAATGCAGACATGGCCGGTGAGGAAAGGAAGACCCTACAAGGAGAAATTGGACCCCGAGGTGCCTTTATTGACCGGGCAGCGTATTAATGATACTTTCTTCCCAATCGCAAAAGGAGGCACAGGAGCCATTCCCGGTGGGTTCGGGACCGGTAAAACGGTAATGCAGCACCAATTGGCGAGATGGGCAGACTCACAGGTCATCGTGTATATAGGGTGTGGAGAGAGGGGTAACGAAATGACAGAGGTTTTGGAGGATTTCCCGAAGCTTATTGACCCTTATAGTGGTGAAACGCTGATGGAACGGTCAACGCTCATTGCAAACACATCTAATATGCCCGTTGCGGCACGAGAAGCGTCTATTTACACCGGAATAACACTCGCTGAGTATTACCGGGATATGGGCTATGACGCAGCTATACAGGCGGATTCCACGTCAAGATGGGCAGAAGCACTGCGAGAGATATCGGGTAGATTGGAGGAGATGCCGGGAGAGGAAGGTTATCCAGCGTATTTAGCCACGAGATTAGCAGATTTCTATGAGCGTGCAGGCAGGGTAAAGACGTTATGTCCCGATTCGGAGGAAAGGATAGGTTCTGTTACGGTAGTAGGAGCAGTATCGCCACCTGGAGGTGATTTCTCGGAGCCCGTGACGCAGAACACATTGCGAGTGGTGGGCGATTTCTGGGCTCTTGATTCTTCTTTAGCAGATAGGAGGCATTTCCCTGCTATAAGCTGGTTGCGTAGCTATTCACTCTATTTAGGTAGCCTCCGTGAGTGGTTTGCGAAATCTGCGGCGCCCAATTTCACGGAGCAGCGAGAAGAGATGATGGGGCTATTGCAAAAGGAGGCGGAACTGCAAGAGATAGTCCAGCTCGTTGGTGCGGATGCACTCCCACCGCGAGAAAGAGGCACATTAGAAGTTGCTCGTATGATAAGGGAGGATTTCTTGCAGCAAAATGCATACCACGAGATAGACTCATTCTGCTCGCTGGAAAAGCAATATCTGATGGCGAAAATCGTTCTTCAGTGGTATGACAGTGCAATGGACGCGATAGAGGTCGGCACACGGGTAGAGAAACTGGAGGGGATGCGAATAAAGGACGCCATCGCGAGGATGAAATATGAGCCAAATGAAAGTTTCCGGGAGAAATACGAGCAGATAATGAAGGATATGAAAGATGAGTTTGAAGCGGTAAAGGTTAAATTAAAAGCGGGTTGATTATAATGCTAATTAAAAAAGAGGTGAAAAGAAATGGCGATAGATACTTCTGCACGTGAATACACAACGATACGGGAAGCAGCAGGTCCTTTGATCGTTGTAGAAGGCGTAGAGGGCGTTTCGTATGGAGAAGTAGTGAAGATAGTAACGCCGGCAGGAGAAGAAAAGATGGGGCAGGTGCTGGAAGCGAGTAAAGGGGTCGCAGTGGTTCAGGTCTTTGAAGGCACTTCGGGGATAGACACGGCAAAGACGAAGGTGCGATTTACGGGCGATATAATGCGGATAAGCGTTTCGCAAGATATGCTGGGTCGTTTTTTTGATGGCCTGGGCAGACCGATTGACGGCGGTCCGGAAGTGATACCCGAAGACCGACTGTCTGTTATAGGTGCAGCAATAAATCCTACTGCACGTGATTATCCACGCGAGTTCATTCAAACCGGCATTTCCACTATTGACGGGATGAACACGTTAGTGCGCGGGCAGAAATTGCCGATATTCTCCGGTGCGGGAATGCCGCACAATGCTCTTGCCGCGCAGATAGCGAGACAGGCGAAGGTACTGAGCACTGGAGAGCCGTTCTCAGTTGTGTTCGCCGCGATGGGGATTACACACGAGGAGGCTTCATTTTTCATGCGTGATTTTGAACGCACCGGGGCAATAGAAAGAATAGTAGCATTTCTTAATTTAGCGGATGACCCTGCAATTGAGCGTGTAATAACGCCGAGGATGGCATTGACAACCGCGGAGTTCCTCGCTTACGAATATGATATGCACATTCTCGTTATTCTCACGGATATGACGAATTACTGCGAGGCACTGCGTGAAATAGCAGCGGCACGCGAGGAAGTTCCGGGAAGGAGAGGCTATCCAGGATACATGTATACCGATTTGTCAATGAATTACGAACGAGCAGGTCGGATAAAAGGTCGAAAAGGCTCGATTACGCAGATACCTATTCTGAGCATGCCGGATGACGACATAACGCATCCTATACCTGACCTTACAGGCTACATCACGGAGGGGCAGTTTGTTCTTTCTCGCGACCTTCACAGACGAGGCATATATCCGCCGGTGGACGTTTTACCGTCGCTGTCAAGGTTGATGGATGAGGGAATAGGACATGAAAGAACGAGAGAAGACCATGCAGGCGTATCGAATCAGCTTTATGCGGGTTATGCAGAAGGAAGGGACATGCGTGACCTGGTTGCGGTCGTAGGTGAGGAGGCGTTGACAAGTAGAGATAGGAAATACCTGGAGTTCGCAGATGAGTTTGAGAAGCGGTTTGTTACACAGGACAGGAACGAAGACAGGAGCATTGAGGAGACGTTAGACATCGGCTGGGATTTGCTGGCGACGTTGCCTGAAGGTGAGCTGAAGAGGATAGATGAGCACATAATAAAGAAGTATCATCCAAGATACAGGGGGAAGGAGTAAGAGAATTAAGGATGAACTATTTAAGAGGGATATTTGGGATACGCTCAAACTTGAGCGTACATCAGGTGGTGAGGTGGCTTAAGTGAAGGATTCAGCGAAGAGGGAGAAGGGGCAGGGAAAAGGGAAACCCCGCGAAAATATCTGCCGTTATATTCGTTTGTTTGATGTTTGGTGCGAATGGAACAGATGATAGCCCTTCAGAGAAGCTGCTTAAGCTCTTCGACACCCATATCAGCCTGCTTTAAAATTGATTTCAACGTTTTTGGAGCGAGTATTTTCCCGGCATGAACTACCACCGTCACAAGTCTGTCTTTCTGCTTATGATATATTGCGAAGCATTTTGATTAAACTTTTTTAAAGTTTGAATGGTGACTTCCTCTTACTCGTATTTCCTCAAATCCCGCTCTCTTCAGCGCTTTCATAACCTTATCTCCCGTAACTCTCGGCAGTTTCATAGGATTGACTCAGCATTAACCTCAACCGGGATTTCCAGGGGAATAGGTTTTCCAAGATCTTTTAACGCCCCGATGTAACCTGCAATTGCTTCCTTGGCGTTAGCTATTGCCTCTTCCCATGTATCACCTTCGGTGATGCACCCTGAAAGGAGAGGCACCGTGACTGTGTAACTACCCTCCTCATTCCTTTCAATTAGTATTGTGTACCTCAGCTCTATTGGCTTAATCTCCATTTGCTCTTCACCTTAAAGTTTATTAGATTTTTACCTTATATTAAAATGTTTTAAAAACTACTCAAAATCGGCTTCTATTTCTTTCAGATCCTTTACAATCTTTGAAACTGCTTTTCCCTTCTCCGTTAATCTATATCTGACGCTTCTATCCTCCAAAACTTCCCTTTCCAACAATCCTGCTTTAGTTAATCCTTTTAAAGCTCTTGTAGCTGTTGGTCGGTGTTTCATCCGTTTAGCTATGGCACCAAAATTTAGCTCTTCGTTCTCAGATAATGTAAGGAGAACATCGTCACAACCAGCTTTTGCTATCGCCTTTAATAGTTCCATAAAAGAAACTTAAAAACGAAAAGTTTTTATAATAGATAGAAGCGAAAGTGATATGAGGAAACGAAAAGGTTTATAAGTAACGAAAACGTATATAGGGAAGGGAGATGTTTAGAAAAATAGAAGAAAGAAGAAAGTTTTATATTTGTATACAACAGGAAAATAAAACAAAAGGGAGGTATAGAGAAATGATGAAAAAGAAGATATTGGCGACAGGATTGATATTGACGGTTTTAGCAGCTTTAGTGTTGATCGCAAGCGTGGCGATGTATAGTATAGCGGATGTGGAAAAAGGGATAAGCGAAGGCGGTGGAAAAGGCGGTATTTCGCTTATACCGCTGCCTTTCATTGGAGTTGCAAGTGCGGATGAAGTAAAAGGTGGTGCCGCTTTCCCCGATGACGAAGCGGGAATTTCTACAATACATTGGGGGCGGTCTCAGGATATTTTAGATTTGAATATCGAAGGAATTCTGCAACCAAAAGAGATAGAGAAGATTTCTGCGGTATCGCAAAAATCAACCATAGTACATTTCTCAGTCCAAATAGATAATTGTAGATTATATGCAACACCAGCAGGTAAAGAGTGGGTTTATCTTGACATAGATGGTTTAGAGCCATCGACAAGCCCAGAAGAGCCTCAGCTGCCGATGAAAACATTTGTGGTAAAACTTCCTCTTGAAGCAGAGGTATCCGGAATTGTAACTACTCACCCCTGTGTCAATCCCATAGAACCGACTGAAGGAATAAATGGGGACCCTCTAAACGCATCGTGAATAGCAT
>JAYEII010000053.1:0-10888 GCA_034660015.1 Methanobacteriota archaeon
TCTACCCTTGTTAGTATCACTTTATCCTTTTTCATTAGTTGTTACATTGTAACAGATAATATATAAGCTTTTAAATATCAAATCCGACAAAAATATCCCTCAGGAAACTACATCGGTTTTTAGAGTCTAAAGTTTCTGTTTCGTCAATAAAATGGTCAGACGCATATTGTCTCGCTCTTTTCATCGCTAAAACTAAAAAAGTGCCACTGCCACATGCAGGGTCAAGAAATCTTTTATTCATGTTGCCATCATATCCAACTTCCGAAATAACTAATTCCGCAAGCCAGTCCGGTGTGTAATACTCACCGAGGTCATGCCTTATCTTCTTCGGAACAAGATATTGATACAGCCGCTTAAGCAAATCCTTTGCCTCCTCTGGCTCGTGCTCCAGTGTCGCAGGCTCGTATTCGGAAAGTGTTTTCGCAAGTTTGCTCACCGCTTCTCCTATTTGCTCATCCCACACATCCAGATACCACCCAAAATAATCGCCTTCTAAGAAGTTCTTTATCCCTATCGCACTTGAGAATATGTCGCCCTCCTCAACGTCCCGCAGGATATTCTTAAGCTCCTCATGCCCCTGGTAATAAGCCTCTTCAAACTTTTTCAAATATGACTGAAGGTAACTGTCGCCCGAAGAAACTGCAACTTCTGCCGCCAGTAACTTCATTACGAGGGCATAATAAGTATGGACAGCGAAAAGAAGTCCTTCATAATCTATTCCATCGTGGCTTAGGCCATAAGCTTTCTCTAACCCTTTTATTTTTTCTGGCGAGTAGCCGCAAACCTGCCTAAATACTCGCTTCCAATCGCCAAACAGCACTTCCACCCTTTTATTACGCTCTTTATTCCTGTTCAGTGTTTCATAAAGAACTTTTACAATTGTCTTTGCTATTGGACTTCCTGCTCCGAGGTCTTTATTCAGCGATTCTACCCTGAGCGCCTTTCTCCTTAATCCCCTGAGTGCCTCCAGAAACGTAAGTATCGTTTGCTCATTTACGGGATACGGTCCCTCAGACTGCCATGTCCTCCTGAACCTGACAAATCCTATCTCCGTCCCATCTAAAACAACACCAAAATATTTTTGATACGCCTCAACTGAGGGTGCTAATTGCTCAATATATCCTATCACTTGCTCCTTAGCATGATTAAAGCCAGCAGGATGTTCAAAAGTCCTTGGTCTCTCATATTCTATTACTACCCTGCCATAGAGAGCATCAATCCTACCTTCAACTAATGTGCCTTTACCCGTCCTGAATTCATAACTCGCATAGTTCGCTATACCAAGCCTGTCAAGGACATTTTTTAGGATATGCTCAGTATTAAATTCGAGATCTGCTTCGTTACTGGCATCCCTCGCTGCTAATATGATTTTATCCGCTACTTCTTTCGCATCAGCCTCGATAATCACGTCTTTTGGCATTATTCTTATATTCTTATTTACTTCAAAATCAAATGCTTTTATAGACATGAATCTTAAGGCAGGTAGGGTTAAGGAAGTTACTTCTGTTGATGATTTGCTTGATGAACTGTGAACATGACCGGGGCAGTAAAGCGAACAGACACTTTTCTGGCATCTCTCAAAATCTATCGCCGATATCACGGAGAGCGCTAAGATGACATTGAAGGTGTGAGTAGTGAGTTGTGAGTAGCCCTGAAACCTAAAACCGCACACCTATACTGTCCCTCTGTGTTCTCTGCGGGCTCCGCGGTGAACAAGAACACCACTCACAGATAATAATACCGCCCCTTCTTCTTCTGTTCCCTATCTTTTGCCGACCCTATCTTATTTATCCGTGGTCGAAGCGTGCTTTCATCACGCCTGAACGTCAAACCCAAATCGTGCAAAAATAAATTCATCCCCTCTTGCATCCCGAAACACCCTTTTATCTCTCCTCGTATGCCCGGCTCACCGTCAAAAACCATTAGCCTATCGCTTAACAAATCTATCAAATATATGTCATGGTCTACAATCAAGCCCGATACGCCTCGTCGCTCCATATACCGCCTTAATGTTTTTATCAAACGTGCCTTCTGCTCCACGTCGAGATGCGCTGACGGCTCGTCCAGCATGTACAATGATGCATCCTGACAAAGACATGCAGCTATCGCAACGTTTTGCAATTCACCGCCACTGAGTTCTTTCAGGTTCTTTTCCTCTAAGTCCGAAATCCCCAATGGGTTTATCACGTCAATGATGTCCGCTTCGCTTAATTCCCCTTTTACCGAACGGATGAAATCCTTCACACGTATATCCCGCTCATCGCTCTGTAAAGACTTTATGTATTGCGGCTTGTAAGAGACGTTAATATCAAATAATTGTGCGGCTTCTTTTCCCGCTGTCGGCTCTGTTTCACCTGCTAATACGCTCACAAACGTGCTTTTACCAATGGCGTTCCTTCCTACTATGCCCAATATCTCCCCTTTCCCTATACTGCCCGGCTTCGCACTCAATACAAAACCATCGTCACCGTATCTCTTCTCAAACCCCTTATATTCGACGAAAACACGCCTCACCTCTTGTTGCTCCCTCGGTGGATGCACACTGAATTCTATTGGCTTGTCTCGTATTCGCACGTTTTCTGCATGCAAGAAACCACTTAAATATTCGTTTATCCCTCGGTTCGTGCTCTTTGGCATTGTTACAACACCATACTTGCCGGGCTCACCATAGATGAGATGCACATAATCCGCAAGCATGTCGAGGATAGCGAGGTCGTGTTCTACCACAACTACTGCCTTATCTTTCAAAACTTCTTTCATTCCTCTCGCTACTCTTGCTCTCTGATAAATGTCCAGATAGGGTGTTATTTCGTCAAAGAAGTAGAAATCCGCATCTTTTATCATTGTTGCTATGATGGCAACCCGCTGCAATTCGCCGCCGCTCAGCTCCTTTATGTCCCTCCCCCGCGCTTCTTCGAGTTCAAAATCCTTCACAAGCTGTTTCGCTACTCCACGTTCGTCGGTAATATCCAGCAACTCCTGAACTTTACCATCAAAGTATTCAGGAATTGTATCTATATACTGCGGCTTATAAGCCACCTTAATATTCCCTTTCGCCAGCTTATCGAAGTAATTCTGCAACTCAGACCCCGCATACCGCTTTTTTATCTTATCCCAACTCGGCTTTTCTTTTTCTTCTTCTGCCTCAAAGTTTACTTTGCCAAGGTTTGGAACCTGCAATCCCGATAATATTTTAATTGCCGTGCTCTTTCCTATCCCGTTCTCTCCTATCGTTCCCGTTATCTTACCCGCTTTTGGAATCGGCATTCCATAGAGAACGAACCCGTTTTCACCATATCTGTGCGTCTCCTTACCTTTTAACTCCTCAGGCAGCCCGATTATGGAAATAGCATTAAAGGGACATTTTTTTATGCATATTCCACAGCCCTCGCATAAATCCTCTGATATTACTGGCTTGCCACCTTCACCCACAACTATCGTTTCCACTCCTGTGCGTACCATCGGGCAGTATTTTATGCATTCATACTCGCATTTCCTCGGTTGGCACTTATCATGCTCCAATATCGCTATCCGCATTTCATTGTACGTTCTAAAATTCGTAAAGCAAGCAAAGCAGCATTTTCTCCGTTGTCTATGCCTACTACCGCTACGGGAACACCCTGTGGCATCTGCACCATGGAAAGCAGAGCATCCATGCCGAGCAACTTCCCACTCACGGGAACACCAATCACGGGCTTTTTCGTTTTTGACGCTATTACGCCCGGCAATGCCGCTGATAACCCTGCAATTGCTATTATCACATCCACCTCTTCTTCGCTTTCTTTTAAATATCTATCCAGCTCATTGGGATTCCTGTGTGCAGAAATCACCTTCACGTCATAAGAGACCTTATGTTCATGCTCATCCAGCACCTTTACCACTTTGTCCGCTATCGCCCTATCGCTCTCCGAGCCCAGTATCACCGATATTTTATGCATTTTATTTCACCATCATTGCCTCAAAAGAATAAATAAGAGAAAAGGTTTATATAAAGAGACTATTTATCTTTTATTATAAAGAGGTATTTTCACAATGGAAGTAAACGTAAGCGTATCAAAAGCCATGGGTTGGGTAGGCTTAGGAATCCTGCTCGCTATCGCAATCTATCTGGCTCTTGTTATTGCAGGAGTTGTCCATTCATTGACTATAGAAATGCTTCTATTGGGTGTGGTTATGGGACAGATATTCTACAACGGTTACACTTATCGAGCGATTCAGGAGATAGATAAGAAAATTGAGCAGATCAACGGGAAGTTGGACAGGTAGCTTTATCAATTCCCAAAAGAAGTTTTGTTTTTTTATTTTGCTCTTACCCTTTTTCCCGCTCCTCCATCATACAGGTGAACTCTTCAGGGTCTCGTATCTTTTTCAACTCATCTTTCCTTATCAAAACCGTGTTATCTACTTGCACTCGTTTGACGTTGCCATTCACCACGAGCACCGATTTCGTTCGCGTAACCCGCGACAAACTGCTTATTATTCTCGCTCTTTTTATCATTCGCCCGGTGTATTTGCTTATACCCGTGAGAATTTTCATCCTTTCGCTTTCCTCTCTACTCACCCGTTGCGATTGTGGAAGCGAAACGGCATTAAAAGGTGCATACGCAGTTCTGAATATCTCAAATCCTATCTCTTCCATTACACCTAAAATATCTTGCTCTAAACCCGAAGCCACTTCTTCTACTCGCGCTCCCGGGATATCCCGCGCTTGCCGTGGCAAATGGTTTTCAAATTCGGATTTTAAATTTAAAAACTCCAGAATTTCTATTAACTTCGTATCTAATATTTCCTCCAGTTTTAGTGCAATGTCTATTGTCGTACTCGCCCCGCCTTCCTCATATCTGCTGACACTCCTCCTTGAAACGCCTAATTCCACAGCAACGTCACCTAAGGAAAGTTCCTTCTGCTCTCTTGCCCACTGCATCTCTTCGCCGTCTATATTAACATACAAGCCACCCGTGGCAGAATAAACGTAGGGATGCACGCCTCCGACGAAGTAGTCGTATAGCGTATGAGCGTTTAGAGCAGGAATGCCGTATCGGTGATATACAACGTCATCCTCTAAAAATGAAGTACCTCTTTTCTCGCCTATAACAACGGGAGAGGCAAGCAAGCAAAATGCAGCACGTTTTATACTTCTTGCTACTTCCTCGTTAATGCCATCTATGTTATGCAATATCTTTGCTAACAGGGTTATTTCCTCGCGCCTCGCTGCTAAGTCAAAACCCCGGGCTTCACATCTGCTCGATACGATAAAACCAGCTTCCTGCAGTGTTTCCATCACCCGAGCAATCAAATCTTTCTTCATCTTTTACTTTACATTTTGCATTTTTCACTCTGCATTTTTCATTGAACCTTGCTTAGATATTTCCGTTGCACGTCGGGTGGCTTCTATTACTGCTTCCATCATCGCTGCTTTTACAGCTCCCGATTCCATTGCATACAGCCCTCTTATTGTTGTCCCACCAGGAGAAGCGGTCATTGTAACGATTTCAGATGGTTTTTTGCCCTCAAGAATCAGTTTCGCTGCTCCAATCGCCGTCTGAGCAGCAATCGTCAATGATAATTCACGCGGCAGCCCTTCATACACACCGCCATCCGCCATCGCATCTATCACCGCAGCAACGAAAGCGATGCCGCTACCGCTTAGCCCTGTAATAACGTCCATGGCGCTCTCATCCACCGAGAGAACAGTACCAATAGCACTTAGAATCTCCTTTGCTATTTCTTCATCCGCTTCATCCGCATATTTCCCTTTACATATTGCACACACCGCCTCTCGTACACGTGCCCCTATATTCGGCATCACCCGGATCACCTTCATGCCCCGGGCTTTGGCTTCTTCGAGGTATCCTTCTATCGCAGCGGTTGGCACGCCAGCGGCTACTGAAATCAAAACCTTGTCTTCGTTCATAAAGGGTGCAATCTCTTTTACTACTACCGACACATCGTTTGGCTTAACTGCTACTATCGTCACTTCTGCGTTCTCCGCTACCTCCTCGTTAGTCTCGCATACCACAACTCTTGGATCTGTCCCCAGGTCAGCCGCAAAAAATCGGCGTTTCTCATTCTCCGCATCAGTTATAAATATCTTACTCGTGGGCTCGGCAGTCAACAGTCCGCGAAGAATGGATGCCCCTATGTTACCCACACCGATAATGCCTATTTTCTCCCTTTTCCTCTTCGTCTTCCCCTTCTCCTTCCCTGTTGCCTCTTTCCCGTTCATTCTACTCTACTCGTTCATTGGGTGTATAAGCACGACATTATTGCCACGGACTATCACAGACCCAAGCAATCTACGCTTTTCTCCATTCTCCATCTCGTTTGCTCCACTCAGGTGCAAATTCAAGTAATCATCCACTGATGTCAATACACCCTCCAGCACGCTCCGTTCGCCTTTCATCTCTACATGCACCATTCTCCCCACCAAACTTTGCACTCTTTTATTTGGAAACATGTCCCGGACTCCCTTTACCTTATCTTTATACTCCCTTATTCATAGATAATATATAAAGTATAAATATTATTTCTTTGGTAAAGCCTTCTTAAAAGGTATTTGCATAAACTAAAAGATATGCTCCATGATTTGGTCGTTGAAGGTAAAGTTGTAAATCCCGAAGGTGTCTACGAGGCTCAGATAGGCATTGACGATGGATATATCACAGAGATAAAAAAGCAGGGTTTACGAGCCGATAAAACAGTAGAGGCTCGCGGGTGTTTGATTTTTCCAGGGTTTATTGATATACACGCTCATTTAAGGGAGGATGGCAGCCATAAATGGGACTACAAGGAAGATTTCGGGACGGGCTCTGCTGCTGCGGTTCATGGTGGTATAACCACCGTGGTGGACATGCCGAACACACCCCTGCCAGGCATAAATGCCGGTCGAATAAGGAAAAAGTGCGAACTCGCACGCTCAACGTCAAAAGGATTGATTGATGTCTTTTTCTACGGTGGTGTAACCGAATCCAACCTAAGTGCGATTGCGGATATGCAGAAAGAAGTAATAGGTTACAAGATATACCTCTGCGAGACCACAGGAGGATTGTATATCCGGGAGGAGATGCTGCCAGAAGCAATTAAAGCGATACAGGCGACTTCTAAACCCGTTGTAATTCATTGTGAAGACCAGGGGATTATAGAGAAGAAGAAAGAGGAATTAAAAGTAAAATTAAAAGCAAAGGGGGGAGAAGGTAGTCGTAACTATTCCGAGCTAAGACCTGAGGAAGCAGAATTAGCGGCAGTGAATAGGGTTTTAGCCACCGTTTCGAGTTCCGCTTCTGCGGGACACGACAGAGCGAAAATAAAAGTGAAAATCAGCATTGCTCACGTTTCTGTTTACGAGACGTTGGGTATGATAAAACAGTACAAAAATGTTCACTGTGAAGTCACACCACATCACTTGTTTTTTAATACGGAGGACGTACTAGCTAAACAGGCGTTTTTAAAAATGAACCCGCCTTTAAGAACCGAAGAAAATAGGCAGCGGCTGTTGGATGCGTTCAAAAGAGGCGAGATAGATTTTCTGGCGACTGACCATGCACCGCATACGCAGGAGGAGAAATCACTTGATTTTTCGGTAGCCCCTGCTGGCGTTCCCAATTTAGACACCTACGGCAATTTCGTGTCCTGGCTGATTGTCCGTTGTGACGTCCGTCCGGAGCTTATATCGAGACTATGCGCGTATAATCCCGCGGCGTTCTTTGGATTAAATGATCGGGGGCGTATAGAAGTAGGAAAACGTGCGAATTTGACCGTTTTAGATATGCACCGGAGCGTAAAAATCCGCGGTGAGCGATTATATACAAAATGCGGGTGGTCACCATTTGAGGGCTATGAATTCCCAGGCGCGGTGAGGCACACCATTTTTAATGGCGTTATATTATCCGAATATGACGAATTAACCGGGTTCGAGTACAAAAAATAAAGTTATTCCACGCTTTACTTTAACAGGTAACGTATCATGAATCCTATCGCAGAGACAGTCGTGATTGCAATATGGCTGATGCTGCCCGCATACATAGCAAATGTAAGTGCAGCATTTTTTGGTGGTAAAACACCCATAGACCGCGGTATTTTATATGGTAAAACACGATTGCTTGGCGATGGGAAGACATACGAGGGCACCATAAAGGGTTTTTCTTGCGGTTTTATCTTCGGCATCTTTCAGCAACTGTTTTTACACTCTTTTGGACTTTTTCCATCCTTTTTAGTCGTTTTAGTTTGCTTATCGGCAGGTGCAATGTTTGGCGATATGCTCGGCAGCTTCATAAAGAGAAGAGCAGGACTGAAGCGAGGTGCTCCGCTGCCTCTGGTAGATCAGTTGGATTTCGTGGCGGGTGCCTGGCTGCTCTTGTTCTTGTTTGCCCGAGATTGGTTCATTGAAAGTTTCTCATTGAATATACTCATTGCCGTCGTTATTATTACCCCGCTGCTGCATCTGCTTACAAATTACGCTGGGTTTAAGATGGGAAGGCAAGATGTCCCGTGGTAAGCTATAATTAACTCCCAAAAAAGCGACCATTAACTATATTCCCTCTATGCTATTCTTCATTTTCCGTTTTTAGATTTAGATTCAGACACGCAACCTTGTGAGAGCTACAAATTCGCAATCGGGGTTTTTCGTTAAAACAGACTTCTATTGCCTTAATGCACCTACTTGCATAGTGACACCCTGTTCCCGTCCCTTCGTTTTTCTTACTTATGACTTCGGGCACAGATGCATGCACTACGGGAACATTTGAGCTCAGTGTGGGAGCTGCTTTCAGCAAATCTTCAGTGTAAGGATGCAGAGGGTTACTTACTATCTCGTTTGATGGACCTTCCTCGACAATATTTCCCCTCAACATCACCGCGAGCCTGTCGCTTATCTTCCTTGCCAGAGCGAGGTTGTGCGTGATGAAAAGCATGCTTACGCCCCTCTTTTCCTGCAGATTAAGCAGGAGCTTCGCGACCTTTGCCTGCGTGCTGGCATCCAGAGCTGAGGTGGGTTCATCGGCAATGAGCAGCTTCGGATTCAGTATGAGTGCCCTTGCAATGGCAACTCTTTGCGCTTCTCCCTGACTTAGCTGATGCGGATATTTATTCAGGAAAGTCGGTGTGGAAGGCAACTCGACCTCCTCCAGAATCCGCCGCACTCTACTTTCACGCTGCTCTCTATCACCCAATTTTTGTATGTCTAAAGGCTCTCTTACCGATTCCAGAACGGAAAGGCGATGACTTAAGGATTCCATTGGATTCTGGAAGATCATTTGAACCTTTCGATAGAAGTTTTTGTCCCTGCCATGGTCGAGAATTCGCTTTCCTTCGAGGAATATTTGCCCTTCTGTGGCGTTAAATTCAAAAAGTCCAATGATTATCTTTGCTGTTGTTGTCTTGCCAGAGCCCGTTTCTCCTACCAACGCTAAAGTCTCTCCTTCATACAGCGTCAGGTCAATGGAATCTACGGCCTTCAAGGAATCGAAGGACTTACTTATGTTTATCACCTCTAAGAGCGGTATGATTCCTCCTCTGTGGCAGGCAATGAACCGACCGTCATTTTCTTCTAGCCTCGGCGTCTCTTCTCGACAGATTCCGATTGATTGCGTGCAACGAGGGTAAAAAGGGCAGCCGTTATCAAAGAAATCCATTCTGCCTCGTATCCCTTGCAGGTCCTTCGTTGTTGTCATGCTGGGATAGCATCGAAGCAGCCCTCTCGTGTAGGGATGTCTTGGGTTAGAAAGAAGAGCTGATGTAGAACCAAATTCTAATATCCTACCGGCATACAGCACTGCCATTCTATCTGAGAGCATGGAGGCTGCCGATAGGTCATGAGTTAATAGAAGTATTGTCAGCTCCCGCTTATTGCACACGTTACGAATCAGGTTAATTATTTCTAGTTTTGTGAGGGCGTCTAAAGCTGTTGTTGGCTCATCCAGAATAATCAAATCGGGGTCGTTCGCCAGTGCCATTGCTATCAACACCCGCTGTTTCTCCCCGCCGCTCAACTGATGTGGATAGGCATAAAAACGTTCCTCCCGAAGATTAACCATATTCAATAGTTCTTCAGCTCGTTTCTTCGCTTCACCCCTATTTCCTATTTTATGTGCCACAATTGGCTCTGATACCTGATCCAGCGCGGTGTATAGAGGATTTAAGGCATTTTCTACATTCTGGAAGACCATTGCAATCCGGTTCCACCTTATCTTTCTCAGCTCTTTCTCCGGCAGTAACGCCAAATTCTTTCCGTCAAACAAAATCTCACCCCTGGCGGTGCCCTCAACGAGTCCCATGATGCTAAGCCCGAGCGTGGTTTTACCACCGCCCGATTCACCTACGATTGATATGGATTCGCCCCTTTTCAACGTGAGATATATCCCGTACAATACCCTTCTTTTGCCATAGTTTACCTCCAGACCTTTTATTTCTAACATTGCCAATCCTCCCTCTCCATCACCCTTAGCCGTGGGTCCATTGCCGTTTCAAACGCATGTCCAATGAAAACGAAAGCCATTATCGTAATTGAAAGAGCAAGTCCGGTCGGAAGTAGCCACCACTTCCAAACCTCAAGGTAGTAGAATTTGAGTGCATAATGCATCATCAGCCCCCAACTCACCGTTGAGATGTCAGCTATGCCGAGGAACGCTAATCCCGCTTCCATGAATACCCCCCTCGTTGCACTATGGATAAATACCGCGACCAGAATTGGCCCGAGTTCGGGTATTATATGTCGGGTTGAGATATACCGCTTATTTGCTCCAAACGTTCTTGCAGCGTAAATATGCATTCTTTCCTTAAGTGATAGCGTTTGAGCTCTTACCAGTCTCGCTCCTCCCTGCCATGTTAAGATAGAAATGAGAAAGATAAGTGTCCAAACATTCGGTAGGACGTAGGCTGCGACCAAAATGAT
>JAYEII010000054.1:0-2057 GCA_034660015.1 Methanobacteriota archaeon
TATTTTATGACCGCCAGAAATGCCGTTACTACTATTGACACCAGGGCGGCTTTTTTATCTCTACCTAAGCGAATCATAGGAAGGTGTATAAAATATTATTATTTATTTATATACGAAAAAAAGAATCAGTGTATATACTAATTAGCGAATAGGCATAACGAGGGACAAATCATGAAATTCATAAAATGGTTTGAAGAGGTAGGAACAGGAGACGTAGCTCTGGTAGGCGGTAAAAATGCGTCTCTTGGGGAGATGATCCAAAATTTGAGTGAAAAAGGGGTGGCTGTTCCTTCTGGTTTTGCCATCACTGCTGGGGCATACAGGTATCTGCTACAAGAAACGGGTATAGAGGAAAAAATCAGAGATACGCTGGTGGATTTAGATACGCATGATATGGAGAATTTATCCAGGCGAGGCAGCCATATAAGGGGATTGATAAAGAATGCCGGCTGTCCAAAAGAGCTGGAGGAGGAGATAAGAACTGCTTATCGCAAGATGGAAGAGCGATATGGAGCAGGGGCGGACGTGGCGGTGAGAAGCAGTGCGACGGCAGAAGACCTGCCTACGGCTTCATTCGCGGGGCAGCAGGAGACATATCTGAACGTAAGAGGAGAAGAAGAACTGGTAGAAAAGGTTATGGAGTGCTTCGCTTCTTTATTCACCAATAGGGCGATGTCCTATCGTGTGGATAAAGGATTTGACCATCTCAGCGTCTATCTCTCAGTTGGCGTGCAGAAGATGGTTCGCTCGGATTTAGCGTGCTCCGGAGTTACGTTTTCGATAGATACAGAATCGGGTTTCCGAGATGCGGTTTACATAACGGGGGCATACGGTTTAGGGGAGAATGTCGTGCAAGGGACTGTAAATCCAGACCAGTTTTATGTTTTTAAACCGACTTTAAAGGAAGGATTTAGACCGATTGTGGAGAAGAAACTGGGGACAAAGAGGAAGAAACTGGTTTACAAAGAAAAAGGAACGGGAACCAAACAGGAAAAAGTTGAAAAAGCACAGCAAAGGGAGTTTGTGCTGACTGACGATGAGGTGCTTACATTCGCAAGGTGGGCTTGTATTATAGAAGACCACTATGGTACGCCGGTGGACATCGAATGGGCAAAAGATGGAAGAACCAATGAGCTTTTCGTGGTTCAAGCGAGACCGGAAACGGTGCATTCGCAAAAAGACGTTGCGGTGGCTGAGACATACGTGCTTGAGGAGGACAGAGAGTTGCTAAAGGCGCAAGGGCGGCTGCTGGTTGAAGGAGAGGCAGTAGGCAGCAAAATCGGGTATGGCGAGGTAATTGCAATAGAAAACACCCGTGATATCCATGAGTTCAAGCCCGGGCAGGTTCTGGTTACTAATATGACGGACCCGGATTGGGAACCGATAATGAAAGTGGCAGGTGCGATAATTACGAATAGAGGTGGAAGAACCTGCCATGCCGCTATAATTTCTCGCGAACTCGGAATACCCTGTGTCGTTGGTACGGTTAAGGGGACAAGGGCGTTAAAAGGAGTAAAAGACGTTACGGTAGATTGTTCAGAAGGCGTAGGAAGAATATACGAAGGGAAGTTGAAATACAGGATAGAAAAACTGACACTGGACAGCCTTCCAAGACCACGCACCCGGATAATGATGAACGCGGGGGTTCCCGAGAATGCATTTGTTCATGGTCAAATTCCTAATGATGGCGTGGGTTTAGCGCGAGAGGAATTCATAATTAATTCTTATATTGGCATACATCCTCAGGCGCTGATAGAATACGATGAATTAAAGAAAAGGGCGGTGGAGGGAGGAGACAGGAAGATAGCGAGAGTAGTTAAAGAGATAGACGAGAGAAGTGCATCGTACGAGGACAAAGTAGAATTTTTCGTTGACAACTTAGCGCGGGGAATAGGAAAGATAGCGGCGGGGTTTTATCCCAATGAGGTGTTAGTGCGATTATCGGACTTTAAGACAAACGAGTATGCAAATTTAATCGGCGGGTATCTTTACGAGCCAGAGGAGAGCAATCCAATGATAGGTTGGAGAGGTGCTTCGCGTTATTATGACGATAAATT
>JAYEII010000055.1:0-10543 GCA_034660015.1 Methanobacteriota archaeon
ACCTGTAATCACGTAAATACCGACGACAGCGCTTATCCATTCCCAAAACCGCTTCTCCTGCCTTCAACATGGACATCACCTGCTTATCCAGCGGATTCAGCATAACCGCATCCAAATATCTCAGGCATGAAACGAGATATGCACCCTCGAGTAACCCTCTGTTCGGCAGTTCCTGAGAGATATTCGTCAGCCCGATTGTTGTCTTCAGCCCTTCTTGCTTTAATAACTCCAATGTCTTTAGCGTTATCAAGCCGTTGCCGCTATTTACCGATACAGGCAAGACCAGCGGGTCGAAATATATCCGGTCTTTCTCTATTCCTGCCTTCGAAGCCGCGTCAAGAATCTGCTTGCAAACTTCTAACCTCCCTTCTGCGGAGTCAGGGATTCCTTCCTTTTCGTCCATTGCCAGCGCCACACATTCACATCCATGCTCTCTTATCAACGCTAAAAAAGGCTCCAACCTTTCCCCTAAATCTATCGAGTTCACTATTGTCTTATTTTTATCATTGTCCCCTTCCCCTACCACCGAAAGAGCAGCTTTTAAAATCGCTGGCTCCGTTGTGTCTATACAGATGCAGACATCCACATCCTCTCTTATCGTCTCTATTACCCATTTTATCCCTTCTGCATCCTCAACATACACATCTAAGCAATTCGCTCCGCTCTCTATCTGGCGTTTCGCAAATTCCTGCATGTAAGTCATATCCCGCGCTTTTATCGCTTCCCCTACTTTTTTTATCCCCTGATTTATCCGCTCACTGATAACAATCATAAGCTAAGTACCACTCCTCTCGCTCTTACTAACCTTGACCTACGTTTAATACAGCTATGAACCCATGAGAAGCACCAATACCCTCTTGCAGGCCCATTTCAAGCTCTCGCAGCAAATGACCAAGTTGCGGCTCTATTAGGTTAGCACGTGGATTGCTATTCTCCACCCATGCATTGCTATCCACAATTTCGCACATCTTTTCTTCAGCTTCCGACAGAGGTTCTGCTCCTTTACTATCACCTGAAAGCAACTCATTTGTATAGCTTATCACGCCATTCCAGCGCATACAGAACTCCTCAAAAAAGCTGTTCAACCACTCGAAACTCTCGCCCTTTTTCTTGTGATACCTTATCAGCAATTGCTCTAAATCTGTTACGACGTTTATCTCAAACAACGAGTTCACCATTCTCCGCAGGGGCATACAATACCTGTTGTAGTCTCCAGTCTCCATGTGCCTGCCAACAAAAATAGACCGGTCAACGAAGCCTTCTATCCTTATTCTCGCGGATGAAATCTCATTTGCTCTTTTCACCACCTCTTCTACTTCTTCCTTGCTCATCAGCCTCAGCGGAAAGCTCTTAACGTCCTTGTCACCGAAATACGAAATCCTGTAATCTATCCACTCTTCTTCTTCTCCGATATTCAGGTCGTCCTTATCTTCCCATAAATTTTGCCATTCATACGAGTATTTCCCCAGCCAATCGCATACAACCACGCTCTTATTACCATTATTACTACTATGCTCTGCAATATCTGCTAATAGCTTTGCATTTGCTTCATCTCCAAGGTGCGACAGCGAGCCATAAGACGTGAAGTAAATATCGTATGATTCATCGTCTTTAAAGGGAAATCCCTCGCTGAAGTTCGCAACTTCAAAGCTCATATTTTCACGTCCCCTGTATCTTCCCCTCGCTTCTTTTATAAAACTCGCATTGATGTCAAATCCTTTGTATTCTGTCCCCTCATCCGTAATCAAATACTCACAATTGACTCCATCTTCTTCCCTTATTCCCTTCAACAACTCATATCCGTCGCCATATCCACATCCCATATCCATTATTCTTATCTTATCCTTTCTCTGTGCTAATCGCTGGACACATGACCTCACGAGCGCTCTCGTTACCTCATCTTCCCACAAAACCCGTACATTATCATATTTTCCCGTTATTCCACTCACCGATTCATATCTACCACTACTTATCGCATCATCATAGGCATCTTTCACGCCCATTTCCATCACCCCCTTTTTATCAACTCCTTTGCCTTATCCACACCTTCAAACGCGTCAGCACAGTAAATAGCGCCGATTTTATCCGCAAACTCCTTTGAAACCGCTGCCCCACCAACTAAAACGCTTTTCGACATACCCTCTTCTCTTAATTTCTCTGTTACTACCCCCATGTTCTCCATCGTCGTAGTTAGCAAAGCAGAAAGCCCTATTCCCACTATTTCTCCATCCTCAGCCTTTACTGTCTTAACGATTTTCTCTGCGGAGGCGTCTGTTCCCAGGTCTATCACAGCGAACCCCGCTCCTTTCAGCATCATCGCAAATATGTTCTTCCCAATGTCGTGTATGTCACCCTCTACCGTGGCAACAACAAACTTCTCCTTCTTTTGTCCGACTTTCAAAAGCTCCGGCTCTAAAACTTCCATACCCACCGATACCGCTTCTGCTGATGCCAGCATGTCGGGAACGAAGTATTCACCGGTCTCGAATTTCTTGCCCACCACAACCATTGCATCGTTAATGCACTCGATTATCTTTTTTGGCTCAATTTCTCCTTTCAATGCTCCATCTACCAGTTCCTCCACTCCCGGCTCTCCAACACTCCCTCCCTCAAGGTCCTCGTCTTCCTTATTTCGCCTCCCTTTTACCACGTTCTCTTTTATCTTCGTCAATATTTCCTCTGAAATTTTCATCACCCCTTATTTTATCCTCTCCAAAACATCGAATTCATGAAATATCTCGCGCTTCACATCTTCTGGAATCTCATCCACCGGTGCAGAGAGCAATTCCTCCTTCCTATCCCTCACTTTTATCAACGTCTCATTCCCATCCCCCTCAAATGGATAGAATGGAATGAGCTTGCCTGAACGCATATATTTGCGTGCGTACCGTGTGAACATCTTGTGAGAAGTGCTCATCACTTCTCTTATCTCTTTCAAACTCTGTCGCAACTCCTCTTCTATCCTCTGCTCCCTTAATATTGATTTACACAGCCCTACATGGAGGTCATCCAGTATAAGCTGCTCTAATGAAAGCGTGTTCGTCCCTTCAAGCAACCCAAATGCATAATGCACGTATTGGGCACCGGTGAGTGTGCTAAATAGATGAGACAGCATCTTTTCCGCTGTTGCTTCTATCCCCGGGTACTTACAATCTCCTATTCCCGCAGCCGAATAACACGGTATGCCATAGAACTTAGCCATTTGAACGCCACCTATGTAATATTGATTTGTTTCCGGCGCACCATACATATTGTCCAGGGTATCCATCCTCACACGAAGCGGATTGCTGCCGTATAATACCGGCGCTTTCGCACGCACTAACTGGCTGAGTGTCACGCCAGCTAAAATCTCTGCATTCTGCTGCGCTACCGTTCCAGCCTCTTGAACCGGCGCTGTGGACCCCCCCTGCGGCGAAGCTGAGATCACCACTGGATAATTCCTCCTTACCATTTCTATCAAGCTCTGCGTGCTATCCCGGACAAACTGTAGAGGACTCTTCGTCACGCATGCGATAAAAGAGATTATCGGCTCTTTTCTACCACCAGAAATAAGCTCTGCCATCCTTATTACATCATCCAATTTCTCCAGATTTGTCAATCCCCCCATCACGTGCTTCGTCATATTGTTCAGCGAGGCATAGAACTTGTTCACGTCTTTGTTATCATCTGTGATGTCATCGTCCTGTATGTTCACGTTTCGGATAAAGAAATCCACGTTCTCTAATTGCTCACACACACGCGCCGACTGGCAAAGATCATTTACAGTTCCTCTTCTGCGCCGAAAAACTGGAAATTGCCTTTCAATACCTGATTCCTTGCTTACAAAATCCTCTATGCCCATATCCAGAATCACATTTGTCTCCGAGCCGGTACCAAATCGCACCCTTGGCTCTTTACTGTCCAGAACCAAATCATTCTTCGCATTTCTCGCACCCAATTTTACCACTGAAGGCGCAAGCTTTACACTTTCCTTTACAAGCTCCTCAGGAATACTTACTCGCCAATAACCATTATGCGAAGAGACCTCCGCTCCGTTATCCCCGAATATTTCTGCCGCTTCCCTGTTATACGATATTATCCCGGGGTCACTTAAAATGGAAAGGGACGCCTCATGTATT
The DNA here is from genome assembly GCA_034660015.1 of Methanobacteriota archaeon. GTDB lineage: Archaea > Halobacteriota > Syntropharchaeia > Alkanophagales > Methanospirareceae > QEXZ01. The sequence goes on from JAYEII010000055.1 coordinate 4,119, forward strand.
TTCTGTATCTCTTCTATATCCAATCTCTCATACGGCTTTACCAGAACTCCTTCTCTCATTTTTTCTCCTCCAAACCCTCCAAAAATTGTAGATATTCATCGCATACCCGCTCTGCCTCAAATCCTATCCAATCATTCGGGAGAAGTTCCCGTGGAAGATGTGGGTCAACAGAAATAATGCGGGAAAAGGAATCATTCAATTCAACTCCTTTCAAGAATGCATACCCTGGGTCTATGTTACCCCCTTCTGCCACTTTCTTTTTTAATTCTCCCAGTTCAGGCACGTAAATCGAGATGAATTTATTATATTGCCTCTCTAACCACTTGAGGTCCCATATTTTTGGTACTAAATCCTTTATGTTCTTGTTACTCTCGTATTTTGCGGAAAAGAACTCCACATAATCTTCAATTCCGTATTCCTTTACCGTCTCTTTTATCTCTTCTCCCTTATCGTATGGAGAGATCATAACGGAGGTGTGCAAGGTTCCATAACCCAAGGAAAGAAGCGTCTTTCTCAAAACATCCCTGCTGTACCTGAATCTCTCAGGTATGTCAAAGGTTACGATATACCACTGACTATCCCAGTTCCTCTCATGCATGAGCAGCTTATATTTTTTAAATATGATTGTATCCTTTCCGAGGTCAGTGATGGAATAGAACGCTTTTTTATTACTCTTCCTGCTTTCTACAAATCCTTCTTTCTTTAATCTCGATAGAGAGGTCCTTACTGACGCCTCGGAGTCTTTAAAGTCTCTGAGTATTTTTATTAGCTTTTCTACCGGTACTTCTTCCTCCCTGAACAAAAGGCACAAAATCGCCTTTTCTAACGATACCATAATCAAATATTATGCATGATATATATAAATAAATTATCGCTCGCTAACGTAATGTAATATTCATAATACTTAAACTTTTCGATTTTTTAAAAATAGTAAAATACAAAAAGAAAAAGAAGCTATTATCCAAATATGTCAGTAATAAATAAGAAAGGGGAATTAGCGAAAGACGAGAACGGAACGATGGTGCTTGTTAACGGGAAAGAACAAGCTTTCCGAGCAGATGAACCTGTTATAGCGATCTGGCAGATGTGCGACGGGACAAGAAAAAAAGAGGATATATGCACAGTCGTAAAAGAACAAACAGGTATGACAACAGAGGATGCAGAAAAAGTTGTATCTGATGTCATCGGTAAGTTAAGAGAAGTTGAGCTGATAGCATAGGAGACCAAAACCAAACAAAAACCCAAGCTTTAAAGGATATTCTTGCTATTGCAGGCTATCCTTTCTTTTTTAGTATCCGAAAATTCATTGCATTTCATATTAAGTAATCTTTATATAGAACTGTAAATATCTAAAAATAGAGGTGATATAAAAATGGCACAACAGTTAGGCGGAACACCGCTATTGGTATTGAAGGAAGGTAGTGAGCGAACAAGAGGGAAGGACGCACAGAGCAGAAACATTCTCGCAGCAAAGACCATTGCTGCTGCAGTCAAGTCTACGCTCGGACCGAAAGGCATGGATAAGATGATGGTCAATTCCATGGGTGACGTTGTTATAACAAACGACGGAGCGTCGATATTAAAGGAGATGGACATAGACCATCCGGCGGCGAAGATGATGGTAGAGATAGCGAAGACGCAGGACGATGAGGTTGGAGATGGCACGACAAGCGCGGTGGTTATTGGAGGGGAGTTACTGAAGCGCGCGGAGGACCTATTGGAACAGGAGGTGCACCCTACATTGATTGTTTCGGGATACAGATTAGCGGCTGAGAAAGCGTATGAGATATTAAAGGAACTGGCACTGGGCGTCACGCCCGATGATACCGAGACGCTCAAGAAGATAGCAACGACTTCTATGACAGGAAAAGGAGCGGAGGTTGCAAGAGAGCTGCTGACAGAGCTTGCAGTGGAGTCGGTAAGAGCGATAGCAGAGAAAGGAGAGAAAGGAAAAGTAGACATTGAGCACATAAAATTAGAGAAGAAAACAGGCGGAAGCAAGGAAGACACAGTGTTGATACGAGGAATGCTGGTGGAAAAGGAGAGAGCGCACTCAGGAATGCCAAAACTTGTCGAGGATGCGAAAATAGCATTGATAAATTCTGCGTTAGAGGTAGAGAAGACGGAAGTGGATGCGAAGATAGAGATTACCTCGCCGGACCAGATGAAAGCGTTCCTGGATGAGGAAGAGAGAATGCTGGAGGAGATGGTGAGCAAGGTGAAAGATAGCGGTGCGAATGTGCTTTTCTGTCAGAAAGGGATAGATGACCTGGCACAGCATTACCTTGCAAAAGAAGGGATAATGGCAGTGAAACGCGTAAAGGAGAGCGATATGAAGAAGTTGGCGAGCGCAACAGGCGGTAAGGTATTAACGACTTTGGATGAGATCAGACCAGGAGACCTTGGAAATGCAGGATTGGTTGAAGAGAGGAAGATAGGTGACGAGGAGATGATATTTGTAGAGAATTGCCAGAACCCGAAATCGGTTTCAATACTGCTGCGGGGAGGAACAGAGCACGTGGTGGACGAGTTAGAGCGTGGGATGAACGATGCGCTCAGGGTGACCGCTTGTGCAGTGGAGGACGGCAAGTACGTAACAGGAGGAGGAGCTACCGAGATAGAACTGGCGCTGAAGTTGCGTGATTACGCCTCAAGCGTAGGTGGTAGAGAACAACTGGCAATACAGGCATTCGCTGATGCGGTGGAAGTGGTTCCGAGAGCGCTTGCCGAGAATGCGGGTTTAGACCCCATAGACATGCTCGTTGCACTTCGGTCCGCGCATGAATCGGGTGACAAATATGCGGGTCTGGACGTGTTCAAAGGAGAACCGACGGACATGTTGAAAGCGAATGTCATTGAACCGCTGAGGATAAAGACACAGGCTGTAAGTTCGGCAGCGGAATCAGCGACAATGATCCTGAGGATAGACGATGTAATTGCAGCAAGTGCTGAGCAGGCACCAGCAGGAGGTGGAATGCCTCCAGGTGGTGGTTATCCCGGGATGGGGATGGGAGGGGAATATTAAGGCGTTCTTCCCCTCTTCTTTAAAAATTTTTATTTCCTTTTTTGGATTTGGAAATTGAGATTTATTTTATATTTCATAATCCGTATCTTTAACCTTCCTAATTACTATCTCAACGGTATAATTCTGGATTGGGAACTCAAACAAAAGCTTATTATTTATAAACCCGGTTAAACGCTCTTCGTTATCAAATAGACCGATTGCGTTAATCGAGAACGGTCCCGTGGTTTGATATATTTTAATAAACTCGTCCAGCCCTGCCAATTTAGATAATATGCTCCTCATCGCCTTTGGTTCTACCTCCAGATTGAATATCGCAAGCACCTTCTTACCAAATTTCTTGGGATTTAGCAATATCGTATAACTCTTAATATAGCCTTCCTTCTCCAGTTTCTCAAGCCGGTATCTCACGCCATTTTCACTCAGACAAACTTCTTTTGCAATCTTGGATATGGGCGTCCTTACATCCTGTTGAAGTATCTCAAGTATCTTATTATCTACTCTGCTCACCATCATTTATTCATAATAGCGCCTTCTATTTAAAGCTTCCGAATCTTCAGAATAATCCGTTTTTATCTTAATATTCATCAAATAACCTATTTAGCACGGTAATGATTTTAAAGGGATTGATGGAAGAGAAAGATGATAAAGTTTATAAACGTGATGCGATAAGCTATTACGACCAGCCGATGAGGAGTTCTAGATATGATCCGGTAAAGGTCCGCTGGGAAGACAAGATATGCCAGGACCATTATCGTGTGATGGTCAACCGGCTGGTAGAACGTGGAGAGAAGTTAAGAATCCTCGATTTTGGATGTGGCATCGGGTATAGGTATCATCTCTTATCGAATATACTTGAGGAGGATGCACCTGTCGAGGAAGATGGTTGTAAGCTACTGGATAAAGAAGACATTGAGCATTATGTGGGTCTCGATATAAATCCTGACCTGCTGGAGATTGCGAATGATAGATATAAAAGTGATGAGAAAGTGGCGACCCTCCAGTGCGATTTCTTGCGCGATGAGTACCCGGAGAGACAATTCAATATCTATTTCTCTTCCGGCGTTCCATTCTCGCATTTCAATGACGATGATTTCAGCTTGCTCCTTAAGAAGATATTCAAGCACATTAAAAACTTGGGGCAGTCTGCATTTCTCGTGGTGGACGTCTTGGGCAGGTACTCGATAGAATGGCAGTCTCACTGGGCTGACCCGTCATGGCACGTCTATAATATGTCGTTCTTCAGTGACGGGAAGGTAAACGAGCAGGTGTACATGAGGTTCTGGGGAGAAGAATTGAAGAACTTTGTGATAGACGCTGCACACGAAGCCGGTGTTAAAGCAGAGCTCTTCGATACGTTCGATCGTTCAATCTTCATCGGCAGGCACATAGATACGAGCAGTTTCAATCCAAACCTGAAGAAGATGAGGACGATGGTGAACGGATTATTTTACCCACTCGAGCGGGCTCCTTTACCGGATATGCTTATGGACTACATGTATGAGGGTGCTCCTGAAGACGTTCGCGCATATTACGAGCGGATAACCTATTACTGGAACTATGCACTTGCGACCGCATGCAGTTATCTCGACATAACTGCTCCTGATTGGTTTGGAGTTGGTGAGGCGTGTACCATCCCCGAATCGTTAAAGAGCGACCTGGAGCATCTCGGACATATCACCAAAGATAAAGAGGCATACGAGCACACCGATGACTTCAGAGCAGACGTCTTTGAGCCTTCTTTGGGTTATCTTCTGCGCAACATCGAGCGCGATTGTTCAAAAGGTTTGGGGGCTGCACACACGCTCATATCAATCTTCGAGGTGATGCCATGAGCCTGATCCTGAACTTCCTGACCGAGCGGGGTTATTTACCACCAGATAAGTTGAATGATCGAGACTGGAGCGGTATAACATTGAGCAGAGAGGATGTAAGGGCTATAACGTCGCATATATCCAGCATATCTAAAGATATAAACCCGATCCAATTTTTATCCCTCGAAGACCGGAGAATAATGTTGTACTTTTATTGCGACCAAGATATGGATTATTCGTGGTTTAGCAGAAGACTGGAGGGAAAAGAAGAGTTTGCTGATAGATACAGAGCAAACTGCACAAACTACGGAATACTGGTCGCAAAGAGGAACATCCACAAAGGGAATGCGCTCAAGCAATTCGCTTCGATGGTCGATGTTCCAATAAATAGGATTGCCAAGTTCGGTGATCAGGGGCAGAAAGGAGGGAACGACCACGAACTTCTCGCATATCCTGGAAGTTTCTCTGTCTATCGCGCAGATGAAGCCAATAGCAATACCTTCAACAGTCATGAATTATTCAATATATCAAATGCTGCTGGAACTCTTTGGGTGCTGGAGCGATTGAACTTTGTATCACGGGATAATACAAGAATCAAGGCATCGCAGGATATGCCTTTCATTCAGTTTAAAGCGACTTATCAGGCAGCAGCCTTTGATATGGACGGGACGCTCCTATCCGCCGGGCAGTCCAGACCTTCAGATGATATGTACAGGATGCTGGCATCGTTGCTTGAGAACGGAATACCAATCGTAATTATAACCGCGAGAAACGCAGAAGAAATGGACCGTATGTTTTTGCGTGGATTCAGGAGATACTTTGATGAGATACCCAAAAATTTCTTCCTCTTCTTGTGCAATGGTGCTGCGCTTCTAAACGGTCATTAATCGCCGAATCTTCAGAAAATCCCGTTAATATCTTATTTTTCCTCAAATAACCTATTTAAGGGTGTATAAGAAACAGATTATTGTTTATGTGTTCGATATGTGGGTACTTTTCTTACCAAAAAGTACCGACGCGTATCGTTACCGATATGCTCACAAAGACAGAGCATAGAGGTCCTGATGCGCATGGATTGTATGCGGATGGAAAGATTCAAGGGAGTAGCGAGATAAGCGATTTGGAAAGCAGTGAAAAGGCAAAAGTATGTCTTGGGCATTCCGAGTTGAGTATTGTTAGAGGCGAGGAAGGAGTGATACAGCCATTGCGGTCTTGTGATGGCTCTCTATCGCTGGTATTCAATGGCGAGATATATAATTATCAAGAATTGCAGGGACTATTGAGTAAAGACCATACAATAGAAGATAAGGATAACGGTAGCGAGGTTCTATTGCACCTGATAGAGGAAATCTACGATGGCGATTTGCTGAGAACCGTGCAGTCGGTCGTAAAGATGCTAAACGGCATGTATGCCTTCGCAGTTACAGATGGCGATGAGGTCGTAATCACAAGGGACCCGGTCGGTATAAAGCCGATATATTATGTAGAAGAGGATGAGAGTGTCTATTTTTGCTCTGAGAAGAAGGGGCTTTATGATATTGAAGGCGAAATCAAGAGGATACCACCCGGAAAGATATTGAGGGCAAATA
>JAYEII010000056.1:0-10350 GCA_034660015.1 Methanobacteriota archaeon
AATGATGAGGCTATGTTGATATCGTGTGGATTGTGGAATTATCATTTGAAGTGTTGTTGAACCGGAAGTGAGGACCGGAATAGGAGTACCTCTTTCTTTCGCAGGATATTATTTTGCAACAAGTCTAATAAATTTAACAAAAAAATGTGAAGACATTTGAATCAATCTCAATGCTATGCACTTCCTCCAATCCAGTGTTCCTCTCTCTTCTTTTGTCTGATGCGCTGTGCCAATTCGCCAGTTCTTCTTTTGATAATGGTGTCGGTGATACCATTTCTTTATTTTCATAGATTGCAGTTGCCAAACCTCTGAATATACCTGCGTTTTCCGAGTTTGGATTATGTTCTATCGTTGTCTTTGCGTATATCTCTCCTTCCATTATCGTTTGATTGCTTGGAATTGCCCCTTGTTCACCATTAGTTTATTCAGTCCACCTCAACGCTTCTAAAAAAATAAGTGCTTAAACATATCATAAAGGCACAAAAACATGCCAAAACGAACAGGTCTAAGGTTAAAGAGAAATGTGCCACCCCAATAAGGGAATACCGCAGTCCATCAACACCGTATGTTAAAGGATTGATGTAGGTCAAATATTTTAGCCAGAGCGGCAATCGCTCTAATGGAAATAATGCGGAGGATAAGATAAAAATAGGAAACGTGAAAACACTCACCACTAAATGGAACCCCTGCATGTCATTTATTATTGATGCGAATATCAGTCCTAAACAAACAAATGAAGTAGCAATTAGAATCATGCATATTACGGATGACAAAAATCCTAAAACTCCTGTTATCTTGAAACCTATCCCCATCGCGATTAACAATATTAAAATTCCTTGTAGTAGCGACGTCGTCATTCCACCCAGTGTTTTACCTAAGACAATAGAAACCCTGCTGACGGGTGTAACCATTATTTCTTTCAAGAATCCAAATTGTCTATCCCAGATAACGGACAGCCCGCTCGTAATTGAATTGAAAAGTAAAACCATTCCAATAATGCCTGGTGCAAAAAAAGCTATATAATCGATTCCTGGTGGCAAGTCAGAGAATTTAAAAGCGGCGTTAAATCCCGTTCCTAAAAAGACAAGAAAAAAGAGCGGCATCGCCAAAGAACCAATGAGTCTGCTTCTTGCCCTGAAAAAACGCTTCATTTCCCTGAGCCAGATGGTATATATTGCAGTAAAATCGATTACTTTCATCTTTTTCCTCCCATTCTCATACTTACTTTTGCTTTCATTCTATTTTGCTCTTTTACACTTGCTTCTTGCTCCCTTATCGTTCTTCCAGTGAATGTAAGAAAAACATCCTCTAAGGTCGGTTTTCGCAAGCTAACGGAATGAACAAGAACCTCTTCTTCATGGGCAAGACGCATTATCCGCGGTATCGTTATTTCACCATTTTCCACACTCAAAAATAAAAAATCGTCATGCAATTTTATTCTTTTTATGAACTCAAACTTTGTTAACATATCTGAAAATTTACCACCATCAGAAACCTGTAAAGATATTACATCTTCACCAATAGCGTTTTTCAGGTTGTTTGACTTATCTAAGGCGATTATTTTGCCATTGTCAATGATTGCAACGCGATCGCAAAGATAATCTGCCTCCTCCATATAGTGAGTGGTTAAAACAACAGTTACCTTTTGAGCTTTGTTCAGTCTTTTGATATATTCCCAAATGCGATGCCTTGTTTGAGCATCCAAACCAAGCGTTGGCTCATCTAAAAAAAGAACCCTGGGATAGTGCATCAGTCCACGAGCAATTTCTAATCGGCGCTGCATTCCGCCGGAATAAAATTTAACGAAAGCTTTTGCTCTGTCGTTTAACTCAACCAAATCTAGGACTTCATTTATTCTCCTTTCTCGCTCCTCTTTGCTTAGACCATACATTCGGGCATGAAAATCCAGATTCTCTCTGCCTGTTAATTCCGTGTCTATACTGGGGTCTTGGAAAACAATGCCAATAGACCTTCTCACTGCATCCTGTTCTTTTAGAATATTGTGGTGCCATACTTCTGCAAATCCCGATGTGGGCTTGAGTAAAGTAGCCAGCATTTTGATTATTGTCGTTTTACCCGCACCATTGGGACCAAGCAGTCCAAATATCTCTCCTCTTCTTATACCAAGGCTTACGTTATCCACTGCCTTAATCTTTCCATACTTTTTTGTCAGCTCTATGGTTTGAATTATGTGCTCGTTCATTTTTCAAAAAACCCCGCATAAAATCTTGCACTTTATCTATCACTCAATTTCTTTCAGTATTTTCATCTCCATATTGTCTTACTGGTCTTATTGGCACGATATACGGCCTTTCATCGTGATTGTTCACTTTCACTTCAACACCGTAAACATGTTTTATATTATCAGGGGTTAGCACTGAAGCAGGATTTCCAGCGGCAAAAATCTTACCGCCGTTCATCATTATTATCCTATCTGCGTATCTCGAAGCTAAATTCAGGTCGTGGATAGCCATAATCGCCGAGATTTGCTTTTCTCTCACGATGTTTTTTATGATGTCCATTACTTCAAGCTGGTGTCGGATGTCGAGGTTGGAGGTAGGCTCATCGAGTAAAAGGACATTAGGTTCCTGAGTGAGTGCGCGTGCAATAAACACTTTCTGCTGCTGACCGCCGCTGAGTTCGTTAATGTCACGCATGGCGAGGTCTTCGATATTCAGCATTTGCAGCATCTCTAAAGCCATTTCAGTATCTTTTTCGCTACTTTGCCAGCCAATATGGGGTCGTCTGCCCATGAGAACGGTATCGAAGACCGTAGCAGGAAAGATTTGAGAAGTACTTTGCGGGATATACCCCATTTTTCTGGCGAGTTCCATTAGATGCATCTTTTTTATATCCAGCCCATCCAGCAGTATGATTCCACGCTGAGGCTTTAAAATCCTGTCTATACACCGCAGCAGAGTGGATTTCCCTGCTCCATTTGGACCCACCACACCTAACATCTCAGATGCGGCAAGCTCTATGGATACATCCTTGAGTACCTGCACACTTCCATAGCTGAACTCAACATCTTTTACTTTTAGTTTCATTTTACCAATACTCCCTCCTTTTTCTCATTATCAAGTAAAGGAATAAAGGACCCCCCATGAAGGCAGTGATCACACCTACCGGGAGGAGTACAGGTGCAATGATTGTTCTTGCAATGGTATCAGCACCAAGCAGAAGAGCGGCACCAAAAAAACCAGAAGCAGGGATTAAAAACCTGTTATCACCTCCGATAACCATGCGGCACATGTGCGGGGCAACCAATCCGATAAATCCTATGGGTCCGGTGAAGCAAATAATGCCCGCAGACATCAAAGAAGCAATAACCAATATAAGGACTCTGCTTCGCTCGACATTTACGCCCAGGCTTTTTGCAGTTTCATCTCCTGCACCCATTACGTTGACGTCCCACGACTTCCACAGGAGCAGGGGAACACAGCATGCAAGTACGATAGATACAGAGGGGATAGTATCCCATGACGCTTTTCCAAGACTGCCAACCATCCAGAAATATGCTGCTTTTACCGCTTCTGCTTCAGAAAAGTACATTAATAACGTCGTCGCTGCGTTAAAGATATATAACATCGCGATACCAGCGAGAATCATCGTTTCAGGCGTAGCTCTTTTGTAGCGTGTCAAACCTAAGATAACAAATGTGGGAATGAGAGAAAAGACAAATGCATTTCCTATGATGAGATACTTACCAGTCTCACCAGCGATAATACCTGCACCGAGAAGGATGGCAAGAGCCGCACCAAATCCCGCGCCTGACGCGATTCCCAGCGTAAAGGGGCTTGCAAGTGGGTTTCTTAAAATGCCTTGCATCATCGTGCCTGCAATCGCGAGCCCTATTCCTGCTAAAACGCCCATCAAGATTCGTGGTAGTCTCAAGTTCCAGACGACAATCTCTTTTGTCGTTTCGACATTTTTAAATAGACCATGCCATATTATTGAATATACCTCTGTAACTGTGATGGGATAAGAGCCAAGCGTTGCTGCTATGCCTGCAATAATAAAAATCAAGATGAGGGAAAAGAGAATAAATAAGATTTTCCTTCCAATAAATTTTTTGTATTCCGCTTTTATTTCCGCTACTTTTTCCGTTCCTGACATGGTTTCAGTGCTTGATGTCATTTTCACCCCAAAACACTCTGCAAATCATTCGATAAGCTTCGCTCTCGCTCCTGAATAACAATATCCTGCACTGCCTGCGATGTTAAATCACCGATGGGATAATATTTACCTCCAGAATAGCTTGCTATCTCTCTGCAATATCCAAGCTGCATTTGTATAAACGATTTGCTAACTACCTCAGTATCAATCACAATCATATTTATACCCTTAGCGCGTGCCTGCTCAGCGAGCGCTAACAGTTCCTTTTCAATCTCTTTATTTCCTGATCCCGATGAAACATTTGCACGACCGTCAGAAATTAATAGCAGAACAGGTATCACTCCTTCATCCTTCTGCTTCTCATTCAGCAGAAGATTCAATCCCTTTTCTAGACCTGCGGCTAATGGTGTTCTTCCTCCTGTTGGTAGTTCCTTCAATCCTTTGTATGCTAAATCTATGCTTGAACATAGAGGAAGCAGGGTATCTGCCTGGTTACCTCTAAACGCAACCAGTCCAACCTTGTCTCTCTGTTGATACGAATCCAATAGCAAAGAGAGAACCGCACCTTTTGCACTCTCCATTCTTCGATTCGCACCCATTGACCCTGATGCATCCACAACGAACATCGTTGCTGTTGATATTTTTCCTACTCGAATCTTCTCTCGAATATCCTTGGTTTTTATAACCATTGCTAAATCAGAGTTAGAATCAACCCTCCTCTCTTTCTGGTAAGGTGCGGCTGTGCGTATCGTAGCATCAAGTGCAACGTCCTTTATTTCTCCTTTCGGGAATCCATGCCGCACATACTTCCCGTTATTGCGAAGAGAGAGTGTGGGAATCCTTCTTCCGGAAATCTTCCTGCGATATGTTTTATCTTTCTTCTGTTTTTGCCTTACTGCTCTTGTATCAATCGGGTCGCCGATATTAAAAACAGATTCTTTTTGTGGTTCTTTTACATCGTCATTGTCATCTTCACTCTTTGGATTCTCGTCGAGTTGCTCATTTTTATGCTTGTGCTCACTATCTCCCTCCTTTTCTCTTTTCTCTTCCTCTTCTTTCCTTTGCTGTTGTTTATTCTCTTCTTTCTCCTCTTCATGTTGCTTTTTTTTGTCGGACATCATGTCATCGAGTTTTTCCGTATCCAAACTCGGCGGTTCAAACGGTTTCCTGCGCATTCTGTGTGGCAGTGCTAATTCCATCGCCTCTTTTATGTCCTCAAAAGTGACTTTTTTTCTGCCATCAAGTGCAGCAATCGTTTTTGCAGTTCTGTCTATAACGATTTCAGCTCTATGAGTCCTTACGCCGAGTTTAATGCACGTATCTGCGGTTATTTTCAGCAAACCATCGGCGATCTCCACCTCATTAACTATTTTTTTCGCTTGCTCGATTTTCTCTCGCAACTCTTTCTGATTTCCCTCGAACCTTGCCCTGAACTCTTCCGGGTTCCTTTCAAAACTCCCCACAAGCTTCACTATTTCTACTCTTTTATCTGCGTCATCTATACTTTCTACACTTGCTTGCAGACCAAATCTATCTAGGAGTTGAGGTCTGAGCTCACCTTCCTCCGGGTTCATTGTTCCAACCAGAATGAATTTAGAGGGATGAGAAACCGAGACACCTTCTCGCTCAACCACGTTTATTGACATCGCAGCCGAATCTAAAATGACATCGGCAACGTGGTCATCTAAAAGATTTACCTCGTCAATGTAGAGAATACCTCTATTTGCAGCAGCTAATATACCCGGCTCCAGCGCCTTTATTCCTTCTTTTATTGCCTTTTCAACATCTATTGAGCCCACGACACGGTCCTCGGTCGCACCGAGCGGAAGGTCTACGACCCACATTCTTCGCTTTATAGCATTCAGATTTTCTCCGTTCGTTTTCTTAGCGTAGCATAGGTCGCACATCTCGTGCTCGTCATAAGGATTGCAATTGAACGAACAGCCGTTAACAACTTCTATTTCAGGTAACAGTTCTGCAAGAGCGCGAACGGCAGTGGACTTTGCAGTTCCTTTCTCTCCACGAATAAGCACTCCTCCTATACGTGGGTTAATGGCATTCAAAATAAGCGATTTCTTCATCTTCTCCTGCCCTACAATTGCCGTGAAAGGTAATATCTCTCTTCTAATGTGGTGTGTCATAGTTTCTTATTTCACCCCTTTCACCTTTAATCCTTCTTCTATGTCGCCTTCCATTTCTAAATATGCTTTTCGCATTTTCTCCAACTCCTCTTCTGTTGCATTCCAGTATCCTCTTTTTTCGGCTTCAAACAATCTTTCCATTATTTCAACGGCTGCGAATTTGTTGTTCTCTTCCAACCTCTTTCGCATTTCCTCGTCGAAAACAAACCGTTCTGCAATAGAAGACCATATCCCGTTAGGGACGGCATTTGTGGTCGCAGCCAAGCCCAGCGTGTTTTCTAAACGGTCTGCAATCTGCTGTGCTCCATGATAGTCATGCTCCAGCATTCCGTCTATCCATTTTGGATTCAGCAATCTCGTCCTTGTCCCTCTTACTATAACGTCTCCAACGTCTTCAGTTTTTATCACCTCTTTTGTGGTATCGGTAATCAACATTGCCGCTTTTTTGCCCTTAACAGTCTCCACAGCTTTTGATAACCCACCGAAGAACTCGAAGTAATGGTCGAGGTCAACTATTTCGTAGTCATGCGAATCTCTGACTTGCGACACCAGATCTATCTTTGCGAGGTTCTTCCGGAATAACGAATCTCTCTTCTGTGCATGAATATTTTCCACGTATAGATGGCTCATAGACTGGATATATACTTCTGCAAGGTCTTTTTCTTCTTTCCAGACAGAATCCTCGACCAAAGGAAGCATTCTTGTGCCATATTCACCCGCCTTCGGTCCGTATATTCTACCGCAAGCAATTTTATTTGCTGTTTTTTCGTCTATCACACCTTTTTCAAGCTCTGTTTTCAGCGTTTCGAGGTTTTCAAGCGAGTGTTTCTTGACAAAGTTCATTTCTATTGGTTCATCCAGACTTGTCACAAGCGTAAATGCTTGATTCAGCAGTTGAATGAGGTTTGGGAACATGTCACGAAAAAATCCGCAGATATTGAGAAGACAGTCAATCCTGGGTCTTCCAAGCTCCTCTAAAGGTATAATCTCTAATTTTGGATACCATGAGCCCATTTCTCTAATGATTTTCACACCCAAATAATGAAGAATCTGTCCAATTGTTTCGCCACCTGTTTTTGTCGTTTCAAATCCCCATAACACGATACCAACACTGTCAGGATATTTGCCATCCCGCTCCAGGTATCTTTTTATCGTATTCTGTGCTATTTCTGCTCCTCTTTCTGAAGCTGTCGAAGTCGGTATTTTATTTGGGTCAAATTGATTGATATTTCTCCCTGTGGGAAGAACTTCTGGTGTCCTTACCACATCTCCACCAAGACTTGGTTCGATAAACTCTGTATCCAAGCCACGCAAGCAACTTTTCATTTCATTAGAATTATCAGCATAATTCTCTGCTACTTCTATTCCAAACGCTAAAGTCTTCTTCAAATCCTTTCTACGCTTACTACCAACGCTGCTTTTCTTGACTGCACTTTCAACCGATTCTTCAAAGCAGCAATCTACAATCTCCGCACACTTCCTATCTATTTTATCAAGCTCAGACGCATATTTTTCTTTGTTCCTTAACGCCAAGTCGTAATCAATACTCATTGATTCTGCTATTATTCTGTTGAGTGATTTTATGCCCTCTCTGTCATACCTGAGAATAAATTCGGTGAATTTCTTGAGGTCTTCCTTCTCGTAGCGCTGCCCAACTACGTGGAGCCCTTTTGGTATGATGCTTCGTTTCATCTCATAGAGCTCTTCATGAATCTTCTCGATACTGTCCCCCTCAAATTTCAATTCCTTTGCCTTCTCCAAAATTTTCACTTTCACCTTCTCGCTTCTCAAAGGGTCTTGCAACACGGCTTCGTGATATTCGTCAATCAAATCCTGCAGCTCAACATAGTCCTCATATATGTCAGAAGTGGTGTAAGGGGGAGAATTATAGCTGATCATCGTGCCGTAAAGCCGTCTCTTTGCTATTGTTGATTCTGACGTGTTCAACACGTGATAAATGTAAAGATGCGGCATATCTCCAATCAAGATATCCGGGAAACAACACGAGCTCATTCCTACTTCCTTACCCTTCATAAATTCCGCCAGACCGTGTGTTCCTACGTGAAACACTGCATCTGCACCCCAGACTTCCTGCAGCCAGAAATAGAATGCGAGATATTGATGATGAGGCGGTTTTGTTTTGTCGTGAGCCGCTTTAGCTAAATCCGATTCACCGAGCGGAGGTCTTGCCGGCTGAATTCCAACGAATACATTACCAAACTCTATTCCTGGTATCAGGAGTTTATTATCAACGGTCATTACCGTTCCCGGAGGCTCTCCCCAATCTGCTATAACGTCGTTTTGCACCTCCTTCGGCAACGAGTGAAAAAATTTGAGATAATCATTTAAGTCAATAGAATAACACTTTTCCAGCGTTTCCTCTTCCCTGAACCAGGCTCCAGAGTTTACGATTGCCTTCTCCTCAAACAAATCGTGTAATTCTTTCTCTGGAAGGTCCACCTTATATTCGCTCTCTTTTAAACGTTCCAACAGACGTTTCACGGATTGAAAAACGTCCAGATAAGCTGCTTTTCCTATATTACTCTCACCTGGCGGATAACCATACACGATAATAGCGATTTTTTTTTCATTATTTGGCATCTCCTTCAATCTCAGCCAATTTCTTAGCCTGCCGGCAATGCGTTCAACACGGTCGTCAATTGGTGCAACTTCCTTCGCCTCCATCTCTCCAACTATTATATCCTGCATTCCACAGGAAGGTATGGGCTCAATACATCCGTCGAGTTCAGGCCAGACCACAGCAGCAATAATCGCGATTGGCGAAAGCCCGGTTGGCGATTCTTTCCATTTTTCTACTTCTCGCATGAGCATAGGTGCAGGAGCGAAGACTGGCACGTTCAGCTCTTTCAGTAATCCCGCAGTCAAATCCGGGTTTCCACCAAGAGGACCCCCGTTTATCCTGAACCACATCAAATTTATGACTGCATCAACGAAAGGCTTGCCATCAGGTAAGAAATATTGTCTTATTGCACGTAAGTTGTGAATACCATCGGAATAAACAGGAATGACATTGAAATCACCGAAATCATTTATAAATGCCTTTATTGTTGTAATGCTTTGGTCAAAGTGCATTCCACCGTAAAAAAGCATTCCGATGGTTGGCGCCCCATCTTTGAAACCTGATATTTTAATGAATTTTTCTAAGTCGATAAAATGTCCGTATGCCGGATGGAAGATGCCATAATCCGGGAATTCGACTGGTTCTTTTGCCTTCGGCAAATCGAATTTAAGGTAATCCCTGAGAAGAAATAAAAACAGATTGTAATAATTCTCCTTGCCACCATATCTCCAATATTTGAGTGCTTTTATGTAATTTCCTGCATCTGTTACAGATTTGAAAGGCAGGATCTTGCCCGCAGCCTCTGCTATATTCTGACCTCGCTCTATCTTTTGCCACAGTTCTTCCGGATTGTCAACTTCAACTTCAGTAGAAGAACTTATTCGAGATGCGATTTTCGCGCCTGAGAAAGAGCCCAACCTCGTTATCTCCATTAGCTTGCTCATGGGCCCTACGAGGTTTAAAACGATGTTTTTCTCTGCTTTTAACGCGTCATAAGCGATTTCACTTGACCTTCCACCGCCTCTTATGTCAACCAGGACTATATCCGATTCCTTCAGGTCATTTTTGAATGTCTCATCTTCAACTTCCTCTTCATCAATTTGATTGGGGTAGTATATTTTGAAAGCTACATCTAATTCAAAGTCTTCTCTCAGCGCATCTATTGCTTCTAAAATGGTTGGAGTTGCGACCGTTGAGATACAGGTGATTTTCATTTTTTCACGCGGTTTTCAAAAGAAAAAATAAAAAGAGGAGAGTTTTAACTCCTCTCAAATCTTACTGCGGGAATCCAATTGTTGTAAACCTTCCCATTTGCGTCTATGAACTCTTGGCATTTAATTGTTCCACCGTCAGCATCTAATTCATTAGTGTGATGAATCTGTGGATACGAGCCTGTTCTTATTGTGTAGTTGTACGTCTTACCTGCTTCTAAGGTGAACGGTACATCAAAAGAGATGTTATGCCAATCTCCTGTATAGCCCTTCCAGGTAGCATTCACGTTCCATCCTGTGG
>JAYEII010000057.1:0-10301 GCA_034660015.1 Methanobacteriota archaeon
AAGAAAGCGAATGCTGAATAACGAAAACTGGGAGGTTTTAGTGCCCGAAGCGGTTACAGAAGTGATAAAGGAGATAGACGGGTTAAGAAGGATGGAGAATTTGCGTAGAAGTGACCGTCAGTGACCATTTTTTTTTGAAAAAAAAAAAAAAGGGGTAAATTTTGTATGTTCTTTAGTTCCCCTTTATTCTACTTTTTTTTTCTATGCTACTGCTTCCAAGACGTCTTCTGCTTTCACTGTCTTCCTTCCGGCATGTTTGGCGAGGGCTACGGATTTTGACGCTACTTTTTCGCCATATTCCTCTAATACCTCTACCAATGCCTGACTCGCATCTTCGCTTACTCTCTCTGCTCCGGCGTTTCTCATTAACCTGGTTACAGGTGCTGTTGGTATTTCAGCCATTTCTATCACTGTGATTACATAATACAAAGGGGTATATAAGCTTTTCGGTTGTTAGACCTCTAAAACATCATCAAAACCAATGACCTAATGTCTTCTGGCGCATATCATCAAAAGAAGAGAGGTCATAGCCAAAAAGTTGCAGCACCCGGTGCGCAACCGGGATAAGCTGATGCTGGACGTAATACGAGCTGTCAATCTGGTATGTTCGCCCATCTGCGGTTATTTCGTCCCCTTCGCTTCTCTCTATAACATCCACGGGGAATGCGCGGTCGCTCGTCTTCCCCGCGCCTTTTATTATCACATACGGGATTTTCGAGCCAACTTCGTATACAATGCGCGAGGACGAAATTAAAGCTCTTTCTGCCGCCATAACGTGCGCTTGCTTTGTCTCATAGCTGCTTATCTTTCTGGTGAGCGTTTTGTAAATCGTTAACTTGTCTATGGATACTTTCCCCTCTTTTACGTCCTGTATGACGGTTTTAGCATATTTCGCCGCAGCTTCAGGGTCTTTTTGTTTTAATATGAGTTCGATCACCTCCGTCTGCACTTCCTTCGCCAGCTCGCACCAGTCCCCACGGCGCACTTCCAGACCGCGAACCATGATTTCGTCTTTGTCAGTAAGCGCTGCGTATCTCTTCTTCTTTCCCGTAAAGAAAATAGCTTTAAAGAAGTCCTGTATCTCGAGTTCAAGCGGAAGTTCCTCTGAAATACGCGCTGAAACTTCTCTCGCTTTCTCCCACGTCGCCGCTTTTATATTCTCCTCTTTTCCCGCTGCATCCGGCGTGAGTGGGAGTTTCGCGAATATGCTGTCGGTATTGTGAAGAAGCACGTTTCCAACGCCAGCGCAGAAGTGGTGATTCTCTGTTTCCACGTCGTATACGTAGTCATTCGCCTCTTTCACATCTATTCTCTCTATGACATCCTCGCTGGCCAGTCGCTTGTCCGCTTTGTTCCTCACTATGCGCACTCGTATAACGTTCTCTTTATCCCTCCGGACACCCAGGGAATATTCAAATCCAAGGCTGCTCAGCATTGCACAAAGCCCCGCAACCACAGATTTATCGGTGAGCGAGATTTCAAGTATTTTTGTCCGCTTATCTTTGCCCCCGTCACCTGCCCATAAACCGCGCAAAAAAGATTCTTTCGGGGCTCTCTTCGCTTCTAAAATGAATCCCGGTATCTTCTTATCGCCCCTCTTTGTGTGACACCACTCCTTGAAAAGTTCGTAAAAAAGCTTTATGTTCCCAGAAGGAACAAGTCTGTAAGTTGCAGAACTCTCTCTAACATCCAATATGCTCGTGTTAAGCCCGAATTTATTCAAAATGAACCTGCACTTCTCAAGCAGGCTAATATCCGAATTATCTATCTTCCACTGATATTTTAAGCCTGATTTCGTTTCATAGTTGCCACAACCACCCTCGGCGATGTAAAATCCAATAAGCCACGTTAAATCATTATCCACTTCATATTTCGCCTCCAACGTATAATGAACCAGATCTATCCTGTCGCCTGGTTTCAAATCCTTTGGCGTTATCTCTTTACCATTTACGACAAAGCTGTGGTCTTCTGTCGCTTCCACAAAACCTGCTCTTGTGAGAATACGGTATGTTTTCTTCCGGGTCTTTCGTTTATGCACGTATTCTGCCCTGCTCCATCCGTTTTCAGTTAAGACCTCAACGCCTTTAACCTCTCTTCTGCCTCCGCTCATAGTCCGTGGTGCGATGTCCAGATCCTCCACGGGTATTATCTCAACGCCACCATGCTTTCTTATTAAGACAGGAGTATCTTTCATCACGCTGTCGCCATAGATAACCTCAAATCCGAGCTTCTCTGCTACCTCCACCGTGCGCTTTATAAAATGCCGCCCCCATGCAGTTGTCGCTTCAGCGCATTCACGCTTGTAAAATTTCGCTGCGCTCCATCCCGTATATCCATAGAAGCTGTTCGTGAGGATTTTGATACTCTGCTGTTGTATGTCCAGCAACCGATATTGGTCGGATTTTTTGTCGTGGTTCTTCATTTCCGCCTTTATCGCTCTTCTTCGTGCGATTAAATCGCTCATTATTCGTTTAAAGAATCCATCCGGCGTTTTTCTGAATGCGTAGCCCACCTCGGGTGCGATATGTAAATTCGATTCGGGTTCTGCACTCGCACCGCGGGATTCTACGAATGTATCAGGGGAGATGTTAAAGGAAATCATGATTGTGGGGTACATAGAAGAGAAGTCAAGGGCGATAACATTCTCGTGCAAGCCCTTTTCCGGAGGGAGCACGAATCCACCCTCGAAGGTCTTTTCCGCTCCTCGCTTTGGTGGCACCAGTTCGCCTTTTTTGAATGCTTCTGCGGTTAAAAACGCTTCTACCTGCCTGCCTCGCCCCATCTTTGCTACCTCGTCCAGAGGATAGCCGATCATCTTAGAAAGTTCTATTTGCAGTGGCAGCATCTTCTCCGCGATGCCCAGCGTGCTGACTGCATCCGCCTTTGCGTATTCGTATAACTGCTGTCGCGCGGCAGACGACGGCGAAGCGTCAACCCAGTAGTCGGTAATCTCCCGTGGCGTTAAATTCACCCTTTCGATTTTCTTCATCACGCCAAGGTATTCGGCTACATTTTCCAGTTTCTTCACCTTCACGCTGCTTAAGTCGCGCTTTGCGAGTTTGAAAAGGTCAACGTTCAGTCGCCCCGTAATGTTCACTCCAGGCAACGCACCCCCCCTCTCCCTGTCATACTGCACCGTGCTGCCATCTGCACCCACAGTTAAACGAATCCGGTGCATTTTCGCACGTTCTCGTATGTACTGCCAATCAAAAGCGTCAGAATTATAGCCCACGATAACATCCGGCTGGAATTGCGCTACAAAGTTCAAAAAATCGGTTATTACTTTTTTATCCCCTTTTTCCGTCCACCCCTCTTCTTCCATCATGAACAGCTTTGCGTTGACTTCTTTTCCTATACCTTTGGTGTATGCAGCCGAAATGATTGTTATCGGGTCGTTTTTCGCCGATGGCATTCCATATCCGCTCAGCGTAGCCATTTCACAGTCGAAAGCGAGGATTTTTAGCACTGGCAGGTCACCCCCGCCGCTCATTTTTTTGTACGATATGTCCGAGGCAAGAATAGCCGTAGTGGCATAGTCCAATTCTATTTCTTCGCCCACCACGTTTACGCCGTCAAAAGGTCTCAGTTGTTTGTCTATCAAGTACCGAATGGCAAATAGAATGTCCGCTTCAAGCACGGTAAGACCCGCTTTTTTGACTGCCTCTCGCAGCAGCGGAACGTGTCGCGGATGTTCAGCATAAATCTTTAGCCCTCTCTGTTCAACACCAAGTAATTTCTTCTGGCAAAATTCCACTCGCTTAACGCTTATTTGTTCGTCTCCTCTATCCACTCGGATTTTTTCTACCACGCCCTTAGTTTCTTCAATATCTCGGTAGGGGTAAGAATGGAAATAAGAATGGAGAAAGGCGTAAAAATACGGCTCGAAACTTTTGTCTAACACAACAAAATCCTTTCCTGCTTTGCTCTTGCACCACAGCCTTATCACCGGCTTTTCGTTCCCTGTATCGTCTCTCTCCGTTATATAATCAATGTCCAGTAGAAAACCTTCTTTTTCCATTCTCGTTTCTCTTTTTATCTGTTTACGCTTCCACTAAATAAATTTTTAAAGTAACCGTTTAATTTCTAATTGATTCTGTCAAGTCGAAGAAATGAAAAAAATAATTATTGGTGGTGGAAGAGCAGGGAGAGAATTAGCTGCCCAGTTGCCGGAATCTGTAATTATTGAGATAAAACAGGAAAAACGCGAAAAGCTTTCAGAATTAGCGGATGTGGAGGTAATTATAGGTGACGGAAGCGATGAAGAATTGTTAAAGCGAGTGGGTTTGGATGATGCCGAGGCTTTTATATCGCTCACGAGCAATGACGATGTCAATTATCGAGCAGCAGCTATTGCGAAGAAATATGGTGTCCCTAAGATAATTGTTCGGGTGGAAGACCCGGAAGACAGGGAGAGGTTTCAGAAGCTGGGCATTGAATCCATCATGTTTCCTACAAAGATAGTTGCAAATCTCATCAGCGATATGATGCGTTCTGGCTTTGATGCGAGCACCGAAATACGCATGCCTTTCGAAAAAATCCTCGTTCCAATTATCAGTAATGATACGGTGGAGAAGGCGTTCAAAGAAGCTTTGTTCGTTGCTTCCGTCGCGAGGGCGGAGGTCACTGCCGTATCATCTATGGAGATAGACAGGCAAGAGATGGAATCCCGGGCAATGGAGATGGGCGTACCGCTTAAGATATTGTTGGAAGAGGAAAAACTGATGGACATAATAAAAAAGCATCTGCATTATCCCGGCTGTATAATAATGGACCATGTAAAAGAACATCTCTATCACCCTGATTGTATAATAATAGACCACGAAGAACTTGGCATTCTGGATAAAATATTTAACCGAAGTGTCGTTTTGAAGCTGATAAAATGCGCTTGCTGTCCGATTCTTGTTGCGCGAACGTTCAGGTATTACGAACGCGTTCTTGCACTTCTGGATTCATCTGATGTATCCGCGAGTGTTGGAAGGCACGCAGTTCAGATAGCGCATTCGTGCGGGGCTGAGCTGCATTTACTCATTCTGGAGATTGTTCCAGGTGAGTTGATTGATGGGATAAAGAAGATGGGAGAAAAAGGAAACGTACGGATTATTGAAAATTGGGTGGAAGGTAACCCGATGATAGAAGCGGTAAAAGAGGTAAAAAGTGGGAATTACGAACTCGCAGTGATTCCCTGGAAAGGAACGGGTGTTATAAGGTCAGACCTGATAAGAAAAATAGTAAACGATGCTCCCTGTTCTGTTCTAACGGTTGTGTGATGATTATGACCATAACTATAAGTCCTTATATCCTCTTATTAGCGATAGCGGGCTTCGCATTCATCATTCCGATTCTTTCTGGTAGAATAGGCGTCCCGGCAGTGGTTGGAGAAATCATCTGCGGAATCCTCTTTGGGCTTTTGGGATTCTCACTCGAAGCAGAAGGACGAATAGTTATAGACTTTCTTGCGAGCTTTGGACTTATATTTCTGATGTTTTTAGTAGGTCTGGAGATAGATTTTTCTAAGGTTGAGGTTCATGGTGCGAAACTATTTATCCTCGGAACTTTTATCTTTATCATCACGCTCGGCATTTCGATATTCCTGACGACTAAACTGGGCTTTGGATTATATCTTGCGCTTGTCCTCTCAACCTCCGCGGTGGGCTTGACCGTGCCAACGATAAGGGAACTGGGGCTATTAAAAAGCGATTTTGGACAGACAATCCTCATATCGGCATTCATTGCAGATTTTGCCACTGTGTTGCTCGTCACGGTGTACACGCTGCATTTTAAAAAGGGAGTCACATGGGAGATGTTTTTAATTGCACTTGTATTTATTCTGTTTTTCATGGTATATTACGTGGGTAAGCTTGTGATCTGGCATTATCCAGAGCGTCTTTCCGCGTGGTTTAAATCCGACCAGCCGACAGAGATGGGTGTAAGGGCTGCCTTCGCGTTATTGCTCGTATTCGTTGCTTTATCCGAGATAGCCGATATTAAAGCCATAGCCATACTGGGTGCGTTTCTTGCGGGTGTGATGCTCTCTCTTTTGTTCCGCGGCGGGACGGTTCTCGAGCAGAAACTCTTCGGGATTGGTTACGGATTCCTCATACCGATATTCTTTATAAGCGTAGGAATGCAGTTTGACCTTGGGGCATTGACGAGGGGAGGGATTTATCGGGTTCCAATGCTACTTTTAATCGCTTTCGTGGTGAAGATAGCGCCGTCGCTGCTTTTTCTTACCCGGCACTCGTTGAAGGACAGCATTTCCGCCGGTGTTTTACTTTCTTCGAGATTAAGCTTGATAATCGCGATGGCTGCGGTTGGGTTGGAACTCGGATTGGTAGATACAGCAATGGAATCGGCTATCATTGTGCTTGCATTAATAACAAGTATTAGCTGCCCTACCATTTTCAAGAAGATGCACCAGAAGGAATAGCAAAGGGTTTAAATATTCTGCAAGCACTATATTTAAAAGAGATAATTTGAGCTAAGGCATCACAGATATAAATTAAAATGCGTGGGGGAAATTAGGGAAAAATGGCAAAGCAGAAGCTACGTGGTGCGGAAATAGTAGTAGAGGAGTTGAAGACCGAAGGAGCGGAGGTAGCCTTTGGAATACCTGGGGGAGCTCTGTTAGACTTGTACGACGTGCTGTACAAGGAAGAGGCGATAAGGCACATATTGATGAGGCATGAGCAATGTGCTGCGCACGCTGCCGATGGCTATGCACGTGTGTCAGGTAAAGCAGGCGTTTGCATCGCTACTTCGGGTCCCGGCGCCACAAACCTCGTTACTGGACTGGCGAATGCGAACATGGATTCTTCGCCCGTGGTGGCATTAACAGGACAGGTGCCGACCTCTGTAATAGGCACCAATGCATTCCAGGAATCCAGCACCTTCACCATCACTATGCCCATCACGAAACATAACTTCCTCGTAAAGCGAACGAGCGATTTGCCTAAGGTCATTCATAATGCTTTTTATATTGCCAATACCGGGAGGAAGGGAGTTGTTTTGGTTGACCTGCCAACGGACATTTTAGCCGGTGAGGCAAAGGTGGATTTACATCCGAAGGAGACTTTTGCTGGCTATAAGCCGAATATAAAGCCGAATCAAGTGCAAATAAAGAGAGTTGTTGAGGTTTTAGCAAATGCGGAGCGTCCCCTTATACTGGCAGGCGGAGGTGTTATCAGCGCGGATGCCGCGGCGGAGTTACGCCATTTAGCGGATTTTCTTGGTGCTCCCGTGGTAACAACGCTTATGGGTAAAGGAGCGATTCCCGAAAATCATCCTTTCTGCCTGGGCATGGCAGGGATGCATGGACAGCTCTATGCGAACAGAGCGATTAATGAATGCGATGCTCTGCTTGCCTTAGGGACAAGATTCAGCGATAGAACCACGGGCTGGCAATTAGACCAGTTTGCTCCGGATGCCACGCTAATACACGTGGACATAGATACTGCGGAGATAAACAAGAACATGCAGGTGGATATACCGATTGTGGGAGATGTGAAGCTTGCGCTGTCGGGAATAACAAAGTTGCTGGAGAAAAAGAGAGAGAAGAAAAGTGGGAGCGAATGGGAGAAGAGAATAAAAAAGATGCACGAGGCATGTGACTCGTGTGTAGAAGACATATCAAGGGAAGGAGCGTCGGTATCAGATATATTAATAAAAGAAATCAGCAAAATCCTGGATGACGATGCAATAGTCACCACAGAAGTAGGGCAGTGTCAGATGTTTGCAGCGCATTATTACATGACGAGAAAGCCCCGCACTTTTATTTCCTCCGGCGGACTGGGGACGATGGGATTCGGATTCCCAGCAGCGATAGGAGCGAAGGTTGCGGCTCCGGATAAGAAAGTCGTGGACATAGCAGGGGACGGAAGTTTCCTGATGACCTGTCAGGACATGGCTACCTGCGTTGAGAATGATATACCCGTTGTGGTCTGCATATTAGACAACAGGTATTTGGGTATGGTAAGGCAGTGGCAGGAGCTGTTCTATGAAAAGAAATACGCTCAAACAGGTTTGGGAATAACGCCGGATTTTGTTAAGCTGGCGGAAGCGTTTGGATGCTATGGCGAGCGAGTGGAAAAGCCAGAGGAGTTGAAAGACGCATTAAACAACGCATTTGAGTCGGGAAAGCCCGCAGTGCTTGATATGATTGTAGGTAAGGAGGACAAGGTATTGCCTATGATTCCTCCAGGTGGTGGTATAACAGGAATGATAGGAACGGAAAGATGCAAACACATATAATTTCGTTGTTGGTGGAGGATAATCCGGGGGTGCTTACGCGAATGTCGGGCATGTTCACCCAGCGAGGAATCAATATCACCTCGCTTACGGTTTCTCCTTGCGAGAAGGCGGGTTTATCTAGGATGACGGTGGCGATAGAGGGTTCAGAGAGCGAGCTGGAGATGGTGAGGAAACAGCTCAGCAACCTGATAGAAGTGGTAAAAGTGGTGGATTTGAAAGAGAGCGAGGCGATTATCCGCGATTTGTGTCTGCTGAAAGTGCATGCGAAGGATCCAGAAGCTCGCTCGGAGGTAATGCAGCTAGCGGAATCTTACGGAGCGAAAATATTGGACGCTGCGTTGGATTCCGTAACACTGGAACTTACGGAAGAGCCAAAAAAGATAGACAGGTTCGTGGATTTGATGCGGCATTTTGGCGTGAAGCAGTTGTTCAGGACGGGGGTTACGGCGATTGGGATAGGTATGGGCGTAGGTGCGGGTGGGGGCTTGGAGAAATAGAAATAATGATGTACATGAGTTCTCCTTTTATGAAAAGGTATTCGAAAAACTTTTAAACGGAGAAAAATAAATTCACGTAAAATAAAACACACTGGAGGGTTGATAACATGAACGTATTACATGATGAGGATGTAGATGAGGGGATTTTAAGGGATAAAACAATAGCAGTGATGGGGTATGGAGCACAGGGGGATGCACAGGCAAACTGCTTGCGTGATTCGGGGATAAACGTGGTCGTGGGTGCGAGAGAAGGAGGGAATAGTTGGAAAAAGGCAAAAGAGGACGGTTTTGAAGTATTGGCAATAGAAAAAGCGGCGGAAAAGGGGGACATTGTGCATATCCTGCTTCCCGACGAAATACAACCGGATATTTATGAGAATCAGATAATGAAGCACATGAAAGCAGGGAAAACACTCGGTTTTTCGCATGGCTTTAATATCTGCTACAAACGAATTGTTCCGGGAGAGGACGTGGACGTTATTATGGTTGCGCCGAAGGCGCCGGGAACCGAGGAAAGGAAGGCATATTTAGACGGCTTTGGCGTCCCTGGTCTCGTTGCCGTAAAACAGAACCCGTCGGGCAAAGCACGTGAAGTTGCGTTAGCAATGACAAAGGCAATGCACTGGACGAAAGCGGGCATCTTAGAATGCACTTTTGAACAGGAGACGTACGAGGATTTATTCGGTGAGCAGTGCGTTTTATGCGGCGGGTTAGTGGAATTAATGAAGAACGGGTTTGAAGTGCTGGTAGAAGCAGGCTACCCACCGGAGATGGCGTATTTCGAGTGCGTGCACGAGATGAAGCTCATTGTGGATTTAGTGTGGCAGGGCGGGATAAAGCGAATGGCGGAGGTTATCTCTAACACGGCGGAGTATGGAATGTGGTCGGTAGGGCATAAGATAATCGGACCTGAGGTAAAGGAGAGGATGAAAGAAACGCTGAAGAGAGTGGAGAGCGGCGAGTTCGCAAATGAATGGGTTGAGGAATACAAAAGGGGCATTCCGTTCTTGAAAGAGAGCAGAGAAAAGATAGGCGAGCATCAGGTTGAGACGGTTGGTGCGGAGATAAGGAAGTTGTTTGCCAAAAAATGATTTTTTATTTCTAAAATGCTCAGGTTGAGATTCCACGGCAGGGGAGGTCAGGGTGCGAAAGTTGCCAGCAGAGTGCTGGGTACCGCAGCATTTTTAGAAGGCTACTATGCTCAGGACTTCCCATTGTATGGTGCCGAAAGGAGGGGTGCACCGGTAGCTGCCTTCACACGCATATCTGAAGAATCCATCATGGAACGAGGAGTGGTATCAGAACCAGATATTGTGATCGTGATGGACAAAACCCTCTTGTACGATCCCCGGGTAATGCCCGTATCGGGACTTAAAAAGGGTGGCATCGTGTTTATAAACACCCCTCAAAGTCCGGAGGAGGCGAGTGCAGAGTATAAGATTCCAGGACAGATTATAACACTGGATATAACAAAGATTTGCCTCGATATACTGGAAAGGACAGTCCTAAGCTCTCTCGCAGGTGCGGTTGCCTCCAAGATTGCTGGTCTTAGAGAGG
>JAYEII010000058.1:0-10188 GCA_034660015.1 Methanobacteriota archaeon
GAAAATTGGAAAATACAACAAGAAAGCCATCCCTTATTTTAGTGCGTATAAATAGCATAGTGCCCAATAGGCACTATGTCATATAAGTGCTTATCGCTAATATCGGCTTATTGTCGAAAAGGGGATAGGTATGCAGAGATTTGGGACATAGTGCCTATAAAGCCAAAAATTCAGGTTAATAGTCATAACTTGGAGTTTATAGAAAGGGGACACAACACAATGCGGGCAACTCTGCGGTTGCTTCGCAACCTTGTCTCGCCTTCGGCTCGGTCATATAACCGGTGGATATGCGGCTTCGCTAACGCTTCGCCCAAACCCCTCTCCCGCTGGTCGGGGCTTCGCATATCCCCCAGCCGTTATATAAAATTCCGAACATCTCTTAGGTAGATAGATAGAAAACTATGAATATTATGAAATCAATTTGTAGTATAGTATTGATTAATTGATAATATAAAAAATAAGAGAGGAAGAATGGAAAATAAATCAATCATTAAAAAGAGCGAAATTTTAGACCCCCTTAGAAGCAACATAAAAGTTATCAAAAATTTTATTAAATCTTTACTTTTTTCTTCGAGATTTACTTGGTAGAAAGATTGATTTAATTACCTCAAACGGCATAAGTCCATATATAGCCCCATATATCCTAAAAGAGGTGGAATATCTTGACGAATTATCTTGAATATTTATGAAATAAACGAAATTATTGACTCTCCGCGGTGACAAATCACTTGATTTTTAGACCGTGCCTTTGCAATTTATTACGGAGTACCTATAATCCTTGCGTCTATACCAATAATATATGCATAAGGAGCATAGGTCTTCACTTTCCTCGCATCCCGTATTTCCAGCGAACGGAAGTGGAACTCATCACCCGCTTCTTTTACTTTCGCAGCTAATTTTGATTTCGCTTTGTTTATTGCCGCAATTTCAATTTCATGCGATTTTGTCTCTTCGTCAGTCGCATCAGAATAAGAGGATTCTAAATCATAGAAATGAATTATCCCTCCGCCTCGAGGGTCGAGCATACACAGAGCTTCTCGGAGGAACAAATAAGCGCTTTTCGGTAGGTTCATGATTATCCTGTCCGCCTTGTTTCTGAACCGCTCGTAAATTTCTCTTATGTCGCCCTCTATCGCTTCTACGTTTCTCACACCATTCAGTTCGATATTTTCTATGAGATAGCGTATCGCATCGGGATTGACGTCAATCGCGGTAACGTGGCTTTGAGGTGCACGTTTAGCGATTTGTATGGAGAAGGGACCGACACCTGCGAACATGTCTATTATCTCCTCTTCTCCGCTGCGCTCTACCTGTGATACCACTCTATTTCGTTCACTCGCCAGCCGCGGATTAAAATAAACCTTTTCCAGGTCGAGCTTGTATCTACATCCGTTCTCCTTATGCATCGTTTTTGTCCTGTTCTCGCCTGCAATTATCTTCATTTTCCTCTTTCTGAATACACCTTCTACCGGTGAAATCCGCTTTGCAACCACTTTAATGTTTTTATGCAGGTTCATTAGCGCACGTGCTACGAGCTGTTCATTCTCCCCGGTTAAATCCACAGCAGTTAGCACCGCAATGTCGCCTACCATTTCATAAGATGGTTTGAATCCAACGAGGTCTTCTATGCTTCTCCTCTGTTCTAATAGCTCAAATTCTCTCGTTAAAAGTTCCTCAATATCTATTTTACCTATTTCATCCTCTTTTAGCTCCCGCGTAAGTGGCAAATAAATGAAATTATCGTTGGATGTTATCCTTGCGTCAGTTCTCAGTAGTTCAAGTTCCTTCAATGCTCTCCGGATTTCTTCACCTTTCCTCTTCGCTGCTTTTACGCAAGACAAATGCTCTGTATTCATGGATTTTTTGCAAATTTATAAAGCACTTCCATTTGATGACAACAGGGTCTTATAGGGACTTCCATCTGTATATGATTCTACATAAATCCATTCTATATCTTTCCAATTGATGGATTCCATAATCTTTCTTACATCACTAATTTGTGATTCTTCTACATATCGAAAAGCCCAAAAATATTTACGGCTATCTGGATTGAAGTTAATCCCCTTTGAAAGCAATTTACTGCAATCCCTTTCACATTCGTTCTCAAATTTCTTTAAACTCCTGGGACTCCTTCCTGTTTTCCAATCCCTTAGAAATTTTAGTTCGATTGCGTGAGTAATTCTTGCATCTTGTAATCGAAATCCATTTTTTGTATCATTGACTATCGCTATGTCTAAATATCCCGCCCAATTTCTTGGCATCCAACTGAAAATAATAGGATATTCCCTATGAACCCTGAATCGCAAATCTTTATCACGAATCAAAAGAAGATGATATAAATAGGATTGTAAATCCTCCTCTTTCCAAATCATGGGTGGCGAATTACAAAAGAAATTCAACAAATCATTTCTGCACTCTTCCAAGATTTGTTCAATTTCCATGTTCAATTTTCTCCTCTGACTTTTTCTTCCAACCGATTTTCGAAAATATCAAAAGTTAGTGAGTCATGAAGGCAGAAAATAACTCTCTTCAATCCTGTATCTCCTTTGAGATAAGAAATTGTAGCTGATAGCATAATATCTGCACATCTATCCTTTGGGAATCCAAATATACCGGTGGATATCGCAGGGGATGCCAAACTACTTATCTTATATTGCTCTGCGAGTTTCAAACTATTTAGGGTTGCATTCCTCAATTTCTCGTCTTCTTCCCCTTCTCTGTACACTGGTCCAACTGCATGAATTACGTATTTCGCTTTTAGAGCGCCGCCACTTGTTATCCTCGCCTCTCCAACAGGGCAATATTCTATTCTATCGCACTCATCCTGAATTACTTTGCCGCCTTTCTTCCTTATAGCTCCCGCCACTCCACCTCCCAACTTGAGTCTCGAATTCGCAGCATTCACTATCGCATCCGCATCCAAATCCGTAATATCTCCAACTACTAATTCTAAATAGCTTCTGTTTATTCTTACCATCCTATATCTCTAATCTTATTTGATTGTTAAATATCTTACAGAGAGTTGTTAGGACATAGAAGTAGTAAAACGACAAAACTGTACAGACCTGTTGCGGTGAAGATTTAAATATCAAGAGTCCATTGGATATGATTATACGGAGGTGAAGGTAAGGGATGAGGGAGAACTTCGTAAAGCAAAATTTATATTAAGTTAGGTGAAATCATTTTAACCTATGAGGTGATAAAAATGTTTGTTGAAGACGCGAAGGATATGATTAAAAATATAAGAGATATTGTTACCGCACCTGTGGTTAATATAATGCTCTTGTGTGGCTTTTCATCTGTTATTCTTTCATTCTGCAGAGTTAATAATGTTGAGGGTTTTTCTTTCACATCGGGTCCAATATGGATATTGTTTATAATTGGATGCCTATTGCTTTTAGGCAGTCCTATTATGTTTATATTCACTAGAGAAGACAGAAAAATAACTAGGAGAATAAAAATTGAGGATGGACTTTCTCTCCCTTTTGGGAGAGTTTCAGTGAGCTTAAAACTTGGAAAAATCCAAGAAGTTTCTGGTTCAAGCGAAAGCACTACAGTGATACTTCCTGCGAATACAACATTTATTGATGATTGTATTACAGATAAAAATAGTGCACTTGGTGCTTTCTTTTTAGAACGCTACCCTGATAAAATTTCAGATATCGCTACAGTTATCGAGGAACAATTGAAACGTTCAGGATATAAAAAAAGTGAAAACGGGACATATCTTCCTGGTACTACAATCATTATGCCTTCACCATATAATACACCATCTAAAATTTTAATCACTGCGTCTACTGTAAGAAGGGAAATTACTGGTATTAAAGCAGAGCCAAGCACTATTTGTGAATGTATCCGACAAGTATTTATGCTCACCGCCGATAAAAAGATTTCTAAACTTCGGATGCCAATTTTAGGAAGTGGACATGGTGGTTTGGACATAAATGATGCTCTCCTCTTTCTGATACTGGCTATTAAGCATTACTCTAAACAGTATCATCATGTGAAATCTGTGGATATCATAGTTACTGAGATTGATGCGCCAAATCTAAAAGATATCAACAGGCTACAATATTTAACACGCTTAGAGGTGAAGAAGAAATGATCCTGTATCATTATACAACTAAAGAATTTTATGATAAAATTGCAAGAAGTGAGGAACTCAGACCATCTACTCCCTGGACAACTATGGATGCGTATGCTGGCGATGGCTGGTACTTTACTGATCTAACCCCCAGCAATAGTAATATCACGATAGCAGAGCACTGCTGGTCGGATACAAGCCCAGCTACATTGTTAAGAGTTGAGTGCTATTTAAAATTTGACATAGATGTCGAGTATATACACAAAACCCGTCCTCATGTATATATGATGTCCAGAGACACTATCCGAGAAGGGATGCTAAACTTAATAAATTATACAAATAAAAATAAAAAAGTTGTTATTGAGTATATAACGGGCGGCAGAAAACCATTTGTTCCATAGTGCCTTGTGGAACTTGCGATGTAGGATTGTGATATAAAAAATGATATAAAATGACTTGCTTAACACAGCATGTATGACTCACTTCGTTCGCCCAAGTTCGCCTATCGGCGAACTTCTTTTTTATCCTTGGCAAATATCTTCGACTCTTCTATCTTCTTCTTTATCCTCTCCACATCCATCCATCCAGCTCATCAAAATTTATTTCCTCATCCCTCGTTGGTGGATTCACTATCCTGTTCCATCTGACGATAAGATTCTCATTCTCAAGTTGAAATCGCTTGATTTCCTCTACCAATGCAGTTCTCAGCGAAGCTCTTGAATTCTCTGGTGGATACAACAACGCCTCTCCTATGTCCTCTTCTTTCAATATCTTTTCAGCACCTATCTCATCCGCAACTGTCCCATATAAATCATGCTTACCTAAATTCGAGAAATCAAAACAAGCGCATATTTTCTTCTCTTCTTCTCCACTTTTACGCAAGGCAAATGTTCTGTTTTCATGTGTATTATTGAATTTTATCTCTTTTACAGCAACTGTCCTTTTCTTTAAAACTTTTAAGAAAAGTTTGACCAAAAATGCTTCGCAGAAAAGAAAAGCGTTTAC
This sequence comes from Methanobacteriota archaeon, assembly GCA_034660015.1. Lineage (GTDB taxonomy): Archaea > Halobacteriota > Syntropharchaeia > Alkanophagales > Methanospirareceae > QEXZ01. Next base: position 5,090 of record JAYEII010000058.1, read on the forward strand.
AGAAAAAAAAACAACTCTAAAATGTTTCTTTAATCCGACTTTCTTTTCAAAAGAAAGTTTGTGTGGAAATCTGTGTAATCTGGGGGGTTACAAAGTTTTATCAGATTTCATAATCTCCAAGCACCGTAAGACAGAATATGCGGCTCTACTAATGCCCGCACTTCTTTCTTCTGCGTCTGTTCCTACCGTGTAGAAATTTCTTATGGGTGTTTTTACATCTCCAAAGCCCGCGTTAATAGCCCAACATGCCTTTTCCGGAATTAGCTCTTGATAATGAATCATATCTATATACTTTTCAATATCCAGGATGGTGTTTATAATGGTATCCAACGCCTTTTTCCTCGAGGTTGATGCATTGTATTCATCAGGTAATATAAATGTAAAACCAACAAGGTGCTTTCCTTCTGGCGCTAATTTTGGGTCATAATTTGACGTTGGAACGACCCATGCATAAGGGTCTGAATCAACCCACATCTCGGAACCGTGATTGTTAAAGAAGTTTTTTGTCAGACCAAGCCAGATAGTTAGGGAATTAACCTTCTTGATAGTCCTTAAATTTTCGACATACGCCTTTGGTAAATCATCAATCAGGTCAGGCAGATTCGAAGCGAGTCCCGAGTAAATCACGGAGTTGCAATCATAACTATCCTCTTCGGTAATCACCCCCTCTATTCTTTCGGTGCCCTGAGCCTGAATCCTTAATACTTCCTCGTTGGTTTTAATTTCAACCTTGCCCGGGGGGAAAGAATTTAAGATAGAATCAACGATAGATTGAAGGCCCCCTTCAGGATAGCCTTGATCCGTAGCTCCTTCTGCGATAAGCAGATTGTATATCTTCCCCACGTAGGGTAGTGCGTTTGGTTTATGATTTTTATTATCTATGAATCTTGATACAGGAGCATTTTCTATAGACGTGCCAACCATAAAGTAAGAGAGCCAATCCAGGAACGTTTTACCTGTAATTGAAATGTTATCCGGGAGTATATCACTTATAGAGACGGTGGATAAATCCCTGCCAATACTCGACAGATATAATGCATTAAATAGCGATTTCATGAGCAGCAACCTATCTTTAGTAGGCAGTAAATCAAACATAAGCCAGTCTTTAATGCTCCACGGAAATGGTTTTATTTCGCCACCAATCCGTACATAATACGTTCCAAAAGGAACGAAATTCGGAATAACATCAAAATATTCATTCATCAGCTCTCTTAATGGGCCCTTTTCCAATCTTGTTATGGCGTGTACTCCTGTATCAACATAGTATCCATCAACCTTATATGACCTACATACGCCGCCCAGATAACCCTCCTTTTCCAGAACTAATACCCTTTTACCTTCCTTTGACAATGCTAAAGCAGATAATAAACCGCTAATCCCCGCACCTATTACAACAACGTCATAATCTTCCACATTTGATACCATAACAATAACTTAAAATATTCTTTATATAAGATTATGAATTGTGCGGGCTGCAAAGAAAAGGCGTGCTGTGAGGGCAAGGACTGCACGAAAATCACAGAGGAGGTCAGCGAAGTATATAAAGAAGATGCTGAAGTGCTCAAGTCGCTCAGCGTTTCTGCACGTATTGAATCAAGGTATTACATGAAGAAAAACCGCATAGAGGAGTTGATTTTATATGCGAAAGGGATGGGCTACAAAAAGCTGGGCGTTGCGTTCTGCATAGGACTGGAAAATGAGGCGGAAGTAGTATGCGATATTCTATCTCAACACTTCGATGTGTCTTCGGTCTGCTGCAAGGTATGCGGGATTGACAAATCAGATTTCGAGTTGGAACAAGTGCAAACGTTTAGAAAAGAGGCGATGTGTAATCCAATAGGGCAAGCAATGATTTTCAACAAAGAAAAAACCGACTTGAATGTCATTCTTGGATTGTGTATGGGTCATGACATACTGTTTACAAAATACTCTGAGGCACCGGTGACTACACTTGCGGTAAAAGACCGCGTTCTCGCTCATAACCCGCTTGGGGCGATATACTCAGGGTATCAGCGGAAAAAGCTGAAAGAGTAGAATGGCAATGCCCAAAAAGGAAAAACTTTAATGGCATCAGTTCTTTCTTAGCGATATGAGGCGAGAGAAATGGGAAATAAAGAGCTAATAGACATAACCGAGTTTGCAAGACTCGACCTGCGGATTGGGAGAATAGCGAATGCGGAACGAATAGAAGGAAGCAAGAAATTAATCCGACTCGAAGTGGACATTGGAAATGAGCAGCGACAGGTGGTTGCGGGAATTGCAGAACAATACCGTCCTGAGAATTTGATTGGCGAACTCATTCCCGTTTTAGTGAATATGAAGCCTGCAACGCTTATGGGTGTGGAAAGTCAGGGAATGATTTTAGCCGTGGATGTAAACAGGAAATCGGTTTTATTGCATCCCGATAAAGAAGTTCCTGCGGGCAGTCGAATCCGCTGAATAAAAAGTGAATCGAAAACAGCCGTTGGAAGAAGAAATCGCAGACATTTTATATGGACACCGAATGACAGAATGGCAGCAAGTAAGACCATTAGGGCAATGGATAGCGTATTTCGACCCGATGACAAAAATGGCATATTCGCATACGGATTATCTTCCTGAGGATGTCCAGGGAAGACTGTTACAGAAGCACGCTTTTGAATCTCACAGCCAGCGGGCTTACTTTATCGTTGAGGATAACGAACTCAATGAATACAAGGGTTTTACCTTGCCATACAGCGATGAGATAGTGCCCGCAAGTGGTCAACCTCGTGGACTGCTTTTGAAGGAGCACGGCGAGAGAGAGGCAAGAGCGTTAAACGATATTGCCAAAAGAGGAGCGGGCAGCGTTAAGGCTGAATATCACAATGTTGGAATGGCGTTACTAAAAAGAGAAGAGTCAAAGATAGAAGTGAGACCTCTGTCTGCTGAAGAGGAGAAGAAACTTGAAAACGGGAAATTTTATGATGCTGAAATTATCCATTATGGTGTTCTCAGAAGATGGGGTGAAGATTATACCCCTTTTATCCGGCTTGACCTTTTCCAGATAGTCCGCCAGCTTGCCATAATGGAAGGGTTTGCCCATGTTGAGCTACTGTCTGATGCTGTGGCAAAATTAGGCAGGACATTGAGAACAGCCCATGAACTTGGAATTTACCATTGTTTCACACATCCCGGGAATATAGACGCTCGTGGTAACTTGATAGACTATGAACATGCGATATACAGAGATGAGATTCCCGCGATAAAAGAAAACATAAGTACAAAAATAAAATCGGAAGACGCAGAGCTGTTTAGTGAAGCGTGTTTGAGATTTAGAGATATAGACGTCTTCTTTGGAGGTGAACGCGGGATTTTGAGGAGATGTCAGGAATGTTTTAAACTTACTTACGAAGAGTTGATGGCGAAGGTAAGGTTCTTAAGGGAAAATATCTCCTTGTCGGCGGGCATACCCGTTTTTGAGCTTCTCGCTCATTTGAACGTCGGATTCTATGAAGATACCTTGAAAAAACTTCCTATCCGAGACCAGAGAAGGATAATCGAGGCATTTATTGATAATTATTGTTCGATATGCGAAAGACCGGAGATCAAGAAGAATGTCTTTTCTGTACTTGACCGAGCTCGGGAATGGACTGAAGCCATCAGTGGATTTATTGTCAATCCTGAAAATCCAGAAGACATGCCTAATAAACAGATACCCAGCGAGTTCATATTGGACTTGTGGGAGCTGCCGCCACTGAAACTATATCCTATAGGTTAAAAACTAAAAGAATATAGATGTTCTCAATGTTGTCGTAATTCATACCATGGTACTTGTAAAAGACAATGTTTATATATCAACTTAGACCATTATAAACTGCGTAAATACTATGAGTAAAAGAAGAGCATTTTTGATACGCCTATTACTGATAATAGTTGTTATCGGTTGTTTGACTCATACTTCCTAGGGACAGGAGAATGACTCAGGAGCAATACCCTCTACTTTAAGCTTGCAAGCAGAGAGTGAAGTTAGCCACGAAGATATTCTAAACCACGCGCAGAGAAGCCTTGATAACTCTATAAGTATTCTCAATACAGTTGCTACCTTAATGGGGGTGCTGGTGGCATTATTAACATTAATAATCGTAATAGGTGGCGCTTTGGGATTTCTCGAATATCGTCGCTGGCAAGAATATAGGGAGCAAGCTAAGGAAAGTGCCGATGCGGCAAAGGAATATGCAGACGGAGCTAAGAAAGCCGCAGAAGAAGCGAAACCTATCATTGACCGACTGAAAAAAGCAGAAGAAGAGATTGGCACTTTTAGAGAACGCGCTACGCATTTGCCACCCCTTTCAGAACCATTTTCAGAAGACCAAAAAAGGTTATTAGATGAATATGGAAAGAAACTAGAATTCCTTGAGGCTTGTGGAGTACCATTGAAGCCTGAGGATTACCTTAGTCGTGGCGATGACTTCTATCAGAGCAACGAATATGAATTAGCACTAAAAGCTTATGATAAGGCGATAGAGTTAAAACCTGATTTTGCCGCTGCATGGCGTGACAGAGGAGCTGCTCTTGGTAAACTTGGTCGGTACAAAGAAGTACTAAAAGCCTGTGATAAGGCAATAGAGTTAAAACCTGATGCTGCTGTTGCATGGTATAACAGAGGAGGTGCACTTGGTAAACTCGGTCGTTACGAAGAATCACTAAAAGCTTGTGATAAGGCAATAGAGTTAAAACCTGATGCTGCTAATGCATGGTACAACAAGGCTTGTGCATATTCCCTAAAAGGCGACAAAGAAAACGCGCTTAAAAATTTGTCTAAAGCAATAGATTTAGATGCTGAACATAGAGAAAAAGCAAAAAGCGACGAGGATTTTAAAAATCTCTGGGATGATGAAGATTTCAAAAGGATTGTGAGTTAACATTATGAACTAATAGGAAAAAGAAAGGCAGGAGGAGAAAACGTAAACGGTAATGGTTTAGTGCTTTATTAGTGATATAATTATGCGAGTGAGGCGAGAGAAATGGGAAATAAAGAGCTAATAGACATAACCGAGTTTGCAAGACTCGACCTGCGGATTGGGAGAATAGCGAATGCGGAACGAATAGAAGGAAGCAAGAAATTAATCCGACTCGAA
>JAYEII010000059.1:0-10105 GCA_034660015.1 Methanobacteriota archaeon
GTGATGAAGGAAACACCCCGAGAGCTGAGCGAAGAAGAGATTTGTCGAATTGAAGATGACTTCACTATTGCCGCTTTACGTGCCAAAAATGCTGGTGCTGACATGGTGGAACTCCACGCCGCCTTTGGTTACCTGATAGGTGGGTTTCTATCGGCATACTCTAACAAGAGAACAGATAAATATGGGGGAAATCTGGAAAACAGAACCAGATTCTTAAGAGAAATAATTGAAAAAGTGCGTAGCAAGGTGAGGGAAAACCTTCTGATTGGCTGCCGAATAAGCGCCGAAGAATTCGTGGAGGGGGGCTTGACCCTGGAAGAATCTAAAAAGATTGTGCCGATGCTTGTGGACGCGGGCACAGACATAATCAGCGTTGGAGCGGGAACATATCTAACTATGAACCACATGTTACCCACCGAAGAGATGGGAGAAGGACCGCATGTTTATCTCGCGGAGGGAATAAAAGACGTTGTTGATGTCCCTGTAATCTGCGCCGGAAACATCCGCGACATGAGATTTGCTCAAAAAATCATTGCTGAGGGAAGAGCAGACCTGGTGGCAATGGGCAGAGCCCAGGTAGCCGACCCTCAAATCGTTAACAAATCCAAAAATGGACTTCTGAACTCAATCGTCGAATGTGATTGGTGCAACAGATGCATGTTCGTAGTAACTGGCAAGCCCGCTATGTCGTGTCCAAAAAATCCAAACCTTTGATTATATTGGTATTTTTCTTTCTCGATTTTATAAAATGTCCGGCATGAACGAAGGGAAATGGGAAGTACTCCTTAGGGAAATACTTGGAGTGAATGAGAAGGAATTGGAGGTATTCTATACCCTAAACGAATACCTGCGCAACCGGGAATATAACTTAACAGGAAAAGACGAATGCCTATCTACCGGGTTAAGCATACCAACGCTATTCAAAGGCGTGAAAAGAATAGGGAGCGAGTCTATGCTGTACAGAACGCTCGAAAAACTTGAGAGGAAGGGGTTTATAACTAAATTAGGGAAAGGAAACTACATACTTAATGTAGGAGCAATTCAGGAAAAAATTGAGAGATACAAAAAAATGGAGCTGGAGAGAGAGCTAATACAGATAAACAAAAGGCAAAAAGAGCTTGAAGCACTAAAAGAAGTAAAACCCATAGATTACATATCCAACGCTTTTGGAGGGTTATACATCGAATCAAAAAAATATCCTGAAGAACCTGTGTCTCTGGAGAGATTTGTAGAAAATATAAATAGTGTGGATACGAAGAATTATAGTTTGTTAATGCAAATACATCGACATATAGAGGTAATGATTAAAAGCGCTGATAATAAAAAGTTAGAAAAACTTAGGGAAATAAAAGCAGATAAATTAGACCTAATCATTATAATTCCATTCTCGGATACTGATGCCAGAGACAAATTTATTTCACTGGATGACAGGTTAAAATATCTTTTTCACAAGCATTACGAAAGAGAAAATGTAAGATTCGTGGAGGCAAATAAAATACCATCTGAATTATTAATGTGCTGCTTTGTTTCTAAACCCTGGGTGAAATTAGAGAAAGAAGGTATAGAAATTGGTGAAATAAAGCAAAGCTTTGTTTCCTGGGGTGTACCCGGCTCTATTGAAAAAAATATATATCGAGGTGCAATAAATAGGGATAGTAGAGTTGTAGAATATGTTACAAAAGCATTTCTAAGATTTTGGGAAACGGGTAACAAGGTTGATGAGGTGATTGCAAAAGAAAAAGGTTTAAATTGATTTTTGTCAGATTTAGATGCCCCATTACGGATTTACTTCCTGAACACAATCGTTCCATCCGAAACATCCATCTTTATCGTATATGTTCTCCGTTAGGATTGAATTTTAGTGCAACGTTCCGTAGCGAAGCGAAGGAAAAAATCAAAGTCGTAGGACAAAAATTAAGAGATAGGGGATTTCTGCTTATTTTTGTCTGACTTGCATTTTGTATTGGATAGCTTCATTACATCTCGCATTAGTGTAAAAAAAGGTTTAGATTTAGAGTCTGCATTGTTAATAGACCCTGCCATATACAAATTAAGATCTTCTGAATAATAGAGGAATGAACCTGTGGAACCTGAATGACCCCACGATGGAGTTATTTTCATCACTTTTCTCATTAACCAAGGCGGTTTAAGGTACATGGTTCCATATCCATATTGGAGAATTGGAAAATACAGTTTATGCCAGTCATGCATTAATTCCAGTGTATCTCTACTAATTATTTTTTCTTCATTTAATGCTTTCAGGAAAATTATCATTTCTTCTGGTGTAGAAACAATGCCTCCATCAGCCCAATAGGCCCCATTTGAACGAGTATTGGTAATGATCATATCTCTATAAAATATATCCGCCGGGGCAGCAGATGGAGTAACTTGAGGTTCGGAACAACCGATTAACCAGGTATGTTTGAGGCCCAGAGGACGGAAGAAAAAATCCTCGTAAACGATGTGAAGTGGCTTATGGGTTACATTCTCTACAATCTTACCTAGCAATTGGAAATTTGTATCCGAATAGAATGCATCCGTACCTGGCGGAAAATGAGGTTCCAAGTCGTCTCGTGCCCTTGCGATAGTCTCGTCTACGGTCCAGGACCTTTCAGGCTCTTCAAGGAACAACTCAAAAAGATTTTTTCCATCTTTGGATGATTTCTCTTCGTAGTAATCTGGTATGCCCGAAGTAGTCGATAACAATTGCTTAATGGTAATTTCATTGGAATAATCCTTCCCTTTATAGACATGAATGCCTCGGATAAGATCTGCTGGTAGGTATTTGGATATGGGATCATCTAAAGAAAGTGCTCCCTCTTCATACAATTTCATGATTGCGGTAGCAGTATATAGTTTTGTGATGCTGGCAATATGAATAGGAGTATCTTTGGTCATAGGCACCTGACCGTCTTGGTTGGCAATTCCGGCTGCGCCCGCCCAAAAGTAGGAACCATCACCCTTCGTCACAACCAGGACACAATTCCTAACCGATTTATCTTTTTCTACTAGTTCAGAAACCGAGCGTTCCAGCTTCAGATCTAAATCATTAGAGGATAAATTTGAACAATTTAAACCTGTTAGGAACAATCCAGCTACAACAATAACTATAACAATAACTATAATTATTATCAATGCTATTTTTATTCTTTTTGTCTTATCAAAAATCATAATAATTTCTTAAGATTGCTTGCTTATAACTATTTCTATTTCAAAATGTTAACGCAGAAATCACCTTAAATAATAATTGTCCTACGATTGAATATAACGTTTTGCGGATAAAAGAAGTTCCGAGCGTAACCTTGTAATCGCTGTTAAACTCTCCCGTTAGGGATTGAATTTTAGTGCAACGTTCCGTAGCGAAGCGAAGGAAAAGTTCAAAGTAAATTTGAAGTCCGTTCTATCTAATGAGTGAAACGATACATCAAGAACAAGAATCAAAGGGCAGTTTTCCGTTCAAAGCCAAAGGCTCTTAAAGAAAGTTTATCTAAAGGCGTTTTGAGGAACTTTTAAATACGAATTTAGTTATTAGGATATTATGAAAATAATTGATACAGGCATGGGTGCTGCTTTTGCGAGAGCTATGGGAATGTTATATGCGAAAGAAAAGCGACTTTTTGAAGATCCATATTCTGAAAAATTATTACCACCTTCTTACAAATTTTTTCTATTCCTCATGCGTTCACCTAAAATATTTGATTTCCTTATGAAATTGGAGAAAAAAAGCACTCCTGGGAAGACGGGTTGGCTATTTTGCCGTTTTCGTTATATAGATGATGTATTAAAAGATAATATTGCAAAAAAAATTAAAACAGTAGTCAATCTTGGTGCTGGAATGGATTGCCGTGCGTATTATATTCCAGGTGTGGAAAAAATCCGTTACTTTGAAGTGGATCATCCCAAGGTTATAAAACAGAAAAAAGCAAAAATGAAAAAAATATTAGGGAAGCTTCCAAATCATGTTATTTATGTTCCTGTTGATTTTGAGAAACAAAGTCCTGAAACCGAATTAAAAAAAGCAGGATACAATTTAAAGTCTAAGACTCTCTTTATCTGGGAAGGAGTTTCCCAATATATTTCAAAAGAAGCTAATGATAATACTATGAAATATGTAGCGCAGGCTGCTTCTGGCAGTAAAATTGTCTTTACCTACATTCTAAAGAGTCTTATTGAGGGTAAAGACCTTAATGATATTGCAAAAAAGGGCATGTATAAATGGATGGTTAAAGGATTTAAAATGTGGATTTATGGCATGGACCCGGAAGATATAAGTGATTATCTTTCAAAATACAATCTTTCTCTTATTGAAGATATTGGATCAGAAGAGATGAAGGAACGATATATGAAAAAGGCAAACCTTGGTTTAGATGTATTTGATATTGAGCGAATGGCTCTGGCTGAAGTTATTAAATAACTGTATATGGGGATTAAAATAAGGAAATGATCTAATTCTCAAAACGCCCATAATTGCAATTAGGAAAACTACCCTCTTATATTTTTAGGACTTAAAATTTATTGAGTTTAACGTTTCCAGCATATACGACGTTGCTGAAGGCAATGTCCCGAGGGGTAAGGGCGTAAGCCCGTAGCGTATATGCTGTGTTAGGCGAAATTGTCCATATTTATTTTCTCTCATGACCAATCACTACGGATTAATCTTGCCATTTGGTTGCTATAGCTTTAAAGATGCTACTTTCTGCAAATGTATTTCATAGCCTTCCTTGGCTTTCTGCGTTTGCTCATCAATCCATTTCTCAAATCCTATTTCCTTAAATCTTTTATACCTATCCATCGTATCAGGGTCGGCAACGTTCTTAATTTTGGAACATGGAAACTCTTCACATTCAAAACAGATACGCAATCCTTTTTCAGAACAGCACTTCCTTACCTCACACCCAGGTGGACCTCCGCCCTGCTGGCAGCCTGGACATTTTGCGTTCTCGGTGAACCATTCTAATCCCTTCACAAATTGTTTAAAATCGAACGCCCCTTCGGATCGAAATTCAAATCCGTAGAGATTTGCAAATTCTCTCATTTGCTTGGCTGTTTCGACAATTAGTCCATTATACTGTCCACAGCCGCCACAATAATCACCACATGCTGCAACTAAGTCATGTTTTCCCATTTTCTCACTCTCTATTTTTAATCTCTTACATCAATAACCGACATATTTCACCTAACGTTGTATATCCGAACTTGGTTCGGATATCCTTCCAATTTGGTGATATATCTCTTAATCCCGCAGAATAGACAAGCATCAAGATTGCCATGTGCTTTATGTTGTTCATTTCTTCCCCACACACTTCTTCCAAAATTTTCAACCCTAACTTCTCGCATACTTCCTCTATTTCTGATTCTAATCGTGTGAAAACACAACCGCCCCCTCCGAAACATCCATCTTTATCGTATCGCCCTCACTGAACTCGCCATTCAAAATCTTCATAGACAACGGGTCTTCGATCATTCGTTGAATCGTTCGCTTTATCGGTCTTGCCCCGAATACAGGGTCGAATCCTTTACTCGCCATCAATTCCTTTACGCTATCGCTGACAGAAATCGCAATCTTCCGCTCGGCAAGTCTATCTTGCAAATACCGCAGTTGTATCTCCACTATCCGCTTTATCTCGTCCATGCCCAGCGGATTGAATATGATAATCTCATCAATGCGATTCAAGAATTCCGGTCTGAACCGCATTTTCAGCGCTTCCATCACCTTCACCCTCAACTCTTCGCCACTAAATTCCTGCATCAGGTGACTCGCAACGTTGGAAGTCATGATATTCACGGTGTTTTTGAAGTTCACGGTTCTTCCATGACCATCGGTGAGCCGCCCATCGTCTAAAATCTGAAGCAGCAGATTGAAGACGTCATTGTGCGCCTTCTCTATTTCATCAAAGAGGACTACGGTGTAGGGTCTTCTTCGAACGGCTTCGGTTAAAAATCCGCCCTCTTCATATCCCACGTATCCAGGTGGTGCACCGATGAGCCTTGCAATTGAGTGCCGCTCCATGAACTCCGACATATCCATGCGTGCCATCGCCCGTTCATCATCGAATAGAAATTCTGCGAGTGCCTTTGCAAGTTCTGTCTTTCCAACACCCGTTGGACCCATGAATATAAACGAACCTATTGGTCTATTCGGGTCGCTGAGACCTGCGCGAGCCCTTCTAATCGCATTAGAGATCAGCGAAATCGCTTCATCCTGCCCTACAACACGCTGTTTCAAGCGCTCTTCCATCTGAAGAAGTTTCTCTGTCTCTCCTTCCAGCATCCTCGACACAGGAACTCCTGACCATTTCGCAACCACCTCGGCAACGTCTTCTTCCTCAACCTCTTCTTTTAGCATCTTCTGGTCACGCTGTATCGCTTGCAGTTTTTCATTCTGCGCATCCAGTTCGCTCTGGAGTTCGACAAGCGTTCCATACCGGATTTTTGCCACGTGCTCTAAATCGCCACTGCGCTCAGCCTGTTCTTCTTCTAACTTCACCTCGTCTATCTTCGCTTTGACTTCTCGTATCCGCTGTATTATCTCCTTTTCATTCTGCCACCTCGCTTTGAGCTGGTCGTCTTTTTCCTTTAGCGCCGCCAGTTCCTCCCTGAGCTTTTCAAGCCGCTCCTTCGATGCTTTGTCTTTCTCACGCTTCAAAGCCTGTCCCTCAATCTCCAGTTGCCTGATTTTACGTTCAACCTCGTCAATTTCCGTAGGCATGCTGTCTATCTCCGTTCTCAACTTGGAAGCGGCTTCATCAATGACGTCAATGGCTTTGTCTGGCAAGAACCTGTCGGTAATATATCTGTTGGTGAGTTCAGCCGCAGCAATCAACGCGGAATCGTGAATCCTCACACCATGATGCAGTTCATATCGCTCCTTTAAACCACGCAGAATCGAGATCGTATCCTCCTCCGATGGTTCACGGACTAAAATAGGCTGGAATCTCCGTTCCAGAGCGGCATCCTTCTCAATATACTTGCGATATTCGTCCGTCGTGGTTGCACCCACACATCTGAGTTCACCACGTGCAAGTGCGGGTTTTAGCATGTTTGAAGCATCAATCGCACCCTCTGCCGCACCCGCTCCGACAACGGTGTGTAATTCATCAATAAAGAGCACTATCTGACCCGCAGCCTCGTCAATCTCCTTTAACACCGCCTTTAGCCGGTCTTCAAACTCACCTCTGAACTTCGTCCCGGCGATTAAAGCCCCCATGTCGAGAGCTGCGACTCGTTTATCCTTCAATGTCTCGGGAACGTCACCGCTTATAATTCGCTGAGCCAAACCTTCAACTATCGCGGTCTTCCCTACGCCTGCCTCACCTATAAGCACGGGATTGTTCTTTGTTCTTCTTGATAGGACTTGAATAACCCTGCGGATTTCTTCGTTTCTGCCTATTACCGGGTCGAGCTTACCTTTACGAGCAAGGTCTGTCAAATCTCGTGTGTATCTTTCCAGTGCCTGATATTTCTCCTCCGGATTTTGGTCCACTACCCGCTGCCCACCACGAATACCCATCAGGGCTTCGTATATCCTGTCCTTTGTCGCTCCCATTCCTTTAAGAATTTGAGGAGATGATGGCTCAACCTCTTCCGCAATCGCAAGAAGGATATGCTCGGTGCTCATATAATCATCCTTCATAGCCTGCACTTCTTGCCATGCATTCTCCAGCGTCTTATTCAATCTCGGCGTTATGTATATCTGCTCGATTCCCCCCCCTCCAGAAACTTGAGGCAGGGAGCTTAAATGCTCTGCGAGACGCGATTTGAGCTGGTCAATATCAACGCCGATTTTTTGCAATATCGGAACCACTATACCTTCTGATTGTTCGACCAGCGCTAACAATAAATGTTCCACGTCTATCTGTTGATGATTGTATTTGTCAGCGATGTTTTTTGCTTCTTGCAGCGCTTCTTGCGCCTTTAAAGTCAGTTTGTCAAGCCGCATCTGGTCACACCTCTCTATATTATTATACTAAGTTTCGGGATATAAATAAGTTGTAATAGAAAAATTTATAAGGAACAAAGTTTACTTATGTAAACTATGTTATCCGAATTACCGATAGATTTGGAAAAGGTGAGTAAAGAGAATAGAGATAGAGAGATATTGCGTGTCGGAATGATAGCGGAACTGGACGCCGTGAATTTGTACGAGCAGCTCGCGGCGATGGCGGAGCGGGAAGAAGTCAAGGCGGTCCTGCTGGATATAGCAAAAGAAGAGAAGACACACATGGGTGAATTTCAGGCTCTGCTTCTAAGACAAGACAGGGAGCAGGTCGAGGAATTGGAGAAGGGTAAGAAAGAGGTGGAGGAACTGGTAGAATGAGAGGTATAATCCCACTCGTTGCGATTGTCTGTACTCTATTAGCAGGTTCGATGGTTGCAGGAGCAATTGAATCTTCTGATTTCGATGATCCAACAGTATGCAAGGGCTGTCATGCAGAAATATACAATCAGTGGGACGGCTCGATGCATTCAATAGCATACACCGACCCTGTCTATTTGGCGGAAGAAAAAATCGCTTCTGCGGATACCGATGGTCTAACCGACACCTACTGTGCACGGTGCCACACGCCAATCGGCGTTCTCGCGGGTGAAGTCCCTCCAATTGGACATGAAAACCTGAGTGAGGTATCGAAGAAGGGAATACAGTGCGATTTCTGCCACAGTGTCAATAAATCCACGGGTATAGGAAACGGTGCTTTTATGGTCTCTCCGGATGGGATTAAGCGAGGACCGTATGATGACTCCAAATCACCGTATCACGAAAGTATGTTCTCAGACCTTCACACAAAGTCGGAGTTCTGCGGCATGTGCCACGAGGTCTACCATCCTGTGACCGGAATTCCAATAGAGGAGACATATACCGAGTGGAAGGAAGGACCGTACAGTAAGACCACACAATGTCAAGACTGCCACATGACGCCTGGTATCACGCATTTCGAGGCAAATCCCGGCAAGGCATCTGGTATTGGACCTGAGAGGGACCATGTCTATACACATCACTTTGTAGGCGGTAACGCTGTGGTAACTGGGGTTATTGGCTCAGAAGTGCACCTGCGAATGGCAGAAGAACGGTTAAAGTCCGCGGCAACGCTTGAACTGGAAGCTGAGAAGAAAGATACGGAAGCAGAAATCACGGTAAAAGTCACGAATTCAGGAGCAGGGCACAAGCTTCCAACAGGTCTTACAGAGGCAAGAGAGGCATGGATAGAGATTCTGGCAAAGGATGCATCGGGAAAGGAAATTTTCCACACAGGAGGGCTTGATTCTGAGGGTGAGGTGGACCACGATGCCGTGATGTACCATGCAGTGCTCGCGGATGCATCCGGGAAACCAACGATTAAAGTCTGGGAGGCTGAATCCTTGCTCTCTGATAACAGGATACTTCCAAAGGAGACCAGAGTTGAGAAGTATAATTTTGCTATTCCCGAGGATGCAATGGGTCCAATCACAGTGGAGGCAAAGTTGAACTATCGTTCTGCATCGCAGAGGCTACTGGATTCAATCTTTGGTAAGAGCGTGGTCGTTGCACCGGTGATAGAGATGGCAAGTGCAGAAGGCATGATAGAAGTAGGGAAAGAACCGGGCGAAGGGGTGCTTGGTTTTGAAGTACTGTTTGCATTAATAAGCCTTTTAGTTGTGGTTTATTTGGTGAGAAGGAGATTGAAATAAGGTGGTGATAAAAATGAAATTTGAAGATTTGTTGAAAGGCGCAGAAGCCGAAGGTAAGGAGAAACATGTCCCTTATATTGAAATTGGCGAGGGACGAGGAAGGGAAGACGTGGATGTTGTACGTGTAGTTGTGGGTAAGAATGTCCCGCATCCCAACACAGTGGAGCACCACATCTCGTGGATAGAACTGTATGGAGTGAAGAAAGAGGGACAGGTAGTTGACCTTGGCAGGGCAGCGTTCACGGCAGGTTATACCAACCCAAACGCCAGGTTTCAGGTACCTGTTGCTGAATTCAAAGCGTTCTGTGCGCTTGCCTATTGTAATATCCACGGTGTGTGGCAAAACTGTATTGAAATGGAATAGGAGGGCGACAGAATATGGAAAAGAAAGGAAGTATGCCCCTAAAAGAAGAAAAAGGAAGATATTTGACCACGAACC
>JAYEII010000060.1:0-9933 GCA_034660015.1 Methanobacteriota archaeon
CCGACAAAGAGGAATAGCCATTATTACGACACACGTATCCACTTCACGGAATACTTTTCCTACCACGGTCGTCTGATTAAGTGCGGAAAACGTAAATGCGGCAATTTTTACCTGTATCTCTTTGAGGATCAGGACCTCCGACTGGAAGAGCAGAAGACCCTGTACAGGAAAAAGGCTGAGCACAAGATAGAGGAGAAAAAATTCGAGGAGGGAATGAAGAAAGCAGGGAAAATCCTGATTATTTCAGATATGGATGTCGAGAAGCGGGAAATCTATCTGCTCTACAAGAAACGAGAAGTGGTTGAGAAGATGTTTGACACGTATAAGACGGTGCTTAATGCGGATAAGCTCTACCTGCAGGACGATGAAAGTGTCTTTGGACATGTGTTCGTCGCGTTTCTTTCACTCTATATCCACTGTAAGCTGGAGCAGCTCTTGAAGAAGGCGGAAATCAATCATAAGTTCACGCCGATTGATTTGTTATTCAAATACAGCAAGGTTTACCATTTTGAGATGGGTGGGCGTGGCATGATTGCTGAAGTTCCAAAGAAGGTGATGGATCTGGACGAGGCACTTGGGTTATATATGTTCCCCAAAAAGGTGCGGAGTTAAGGTTCTAAATCAATAACTTGAGTCCATGGTCTGATGGTGTAGAATTTTGACAAATCGAACATAAATTTAAATAATTCTTTCCGAGAACTCAATTTATTTCTTTTTAATGTTTCATGCAAATGGGCCAATGAAAATGGAAATTTATTGGTTCCATCATTCGATGATTCAATTAAACATTGACAAATTTTTGCATATTTTGGATACTGTGGAGGTAAACCTTTATAACTTCGTAATAATTCTACATATACCCATTGATCTAAATATATTATTGCCATACTTCTATCATATTTTTTAATGCATAAAAACTTTCTGAAATATCATTACCTTTGTGTCATACTCTCTATTTTGTGCTTCCATTAAAATTAGTTTCCTGCGCATGAACTCAATTTTATGAAAAAAGCACTTGAATGAAATAAAAAAAATTATCGAGCATCCTTCTGATGCCCCGGATTTTTCAATCCTGGGTTCGTGACTAACCAATAATGCAAATCAAAAATCCATTTGATTCCGATGATGTGATAAGAATCCACGACGACATAATCGAAAATGCAGGGGGTGTGTTTGGGGTTCTGACTAGAGGTTCGATAGAATTCACGATCGAGCGGATAAAAGGCGAGGTAGTAAGGGAAGATATAAATTTAATGTAGGAAAGGACGAAATAATTAAGTTCCTATTAAGTTTGGCAAAAAGTGAAATCAAGCTGAAGGAGGTAGAAGAATGGATAAAGAAAAACGTGAAATCGAAATAAAGCACACGAAGGACAAGAAACTGAAGAAATTGTTAAAAGAGTCAATGGAAGAGAATATTGAGTTATTGAAGGAATTGGCGAAATATTAATCCGCTTCGCGGAGGATACCCCCAAATTTTATTTGGGTGTGGCATGGCTGGTTTTTTTTTCGTTGCTATCCATGAATTTTAATCGCTTCTACTGTTGTTACCCTATGCACCTTTTCTATCGCCGTTTCTTTTTCTACAATCCTTTCTGACATATACACTGCCGCTTCATGATCGAATTCAAGTAGTTTTCTTACCATCGTATTCTCTTCGTTCAATTTATACAGCGTTTCATTCCCTATCCTTCTGCTCTCTTTTACAAATTCCCATTCCACTAATAGCGCCCAATGCCCGTTAAGTGCCGTCCATGCGATATCCGAGTTCTCGGCAATCTCCGTCTTAGAGTACTCATATCCTTTGTGGTCAATCAAAAAATCAAGTATCTTTACTACCGGAGTTTCTCCAAATATGTGTTTTAACGCCATTTTTATTACCTCTGTATTTATTATACCTTTGATATATTTAAACCTTTTGAATATTGAATGAAATACACCTAAACTGAGAATCCCATATACCAAAAATGACACAAAAGGAACTAACCCCTTATCAGAAGAAAATTCTTCTAAAGCTTAGGCGTAATTTTTACATTGGAAGCAGGCATACTTCAGAAGACAATGTCATTAAAGGTTTTCCAAAATATGTAAGGGGAGAGATAAAGAAAGCACTCAAAAAGCTAATTAGACACGGCTATTTAATCTCTAAACCCACTTCTTACGGATTGGAAGTATCAATAAATCCTGTGGTGATGAAGGAAATCAACACAATATTGGAGGAAGACTAATAGAGTGCAGCGAAAAGATAAACAACGGGGATGCCCCCTAATTTTATTCTGGGGTGGCGAGGAATGGGCTCAATTACGAGTTTGGAATTCACACCACACGGTGCCCTTCCAAAAACCGCCCCATCCTCTCCAAAGCTTCCTTTATCTCATACTGCGATACCGCATAAGAACACCTTACAAAACCCTCTCCCGAAGCACCAAATACGCTGCCCGGTATTACCACCACCTTCTCCTCTAAAAGCAGTCGCTTCGCAAACTCTTCCGACGTGAGACCTGTATTTTGGATAGATGGGAACGTATAAAACGCACCTTTTGGCTCAAAACAGCTCAGCCCTATTTCTCGCAGTCCTTCTACCATCAACCTTCTTCTACGGTTGTATTCGCTCACCATCTGCTCCATTTCGTCATTGGTTCTCAAAGCTTCCATCGCCGCCATCTGTGCCGTAATCGGCGCGCAGAGCATTATATATTGGTGTATCTTCATCATCGCTTCTATTATGTCTTTATTCCCTGCTGCATACCCTAATCGCCACCCGGTCATTGCATACGCCTTCGAGAAACCATTCAGCAGTATCGTCCTATCCTTCATTCCGTTGAGCGATGAGAAGCAGGTATGTTTGCCATCATAAGTCAGCTTGCCGTAGACCTCATCCGAAATAACAAGCAAATCATGCTCGGTCACCACATCCGCTATCTCTTCCAAGTCCTTTCTGCTCAGTGCCGCGCCTGTGGGGTTGTTAGGATAGCTCAAAATAATCGCTTTTGTCTTATCCGTTATTTTTTGTTCCAGTTTTTCCGCCCTCAGTTTGAATTCGTCCTCAACCCCGGTATCCACGCAGACCGGCATTCCGCCCGTAAATAGCGTGCAGGGTTTGTAACTCACATAAGAAGGCTCGTGAATTATCACCTCGTCGCCGGGATTAGCGATAGCACGAACGGCGAGGTCAAATGCTTCACTTACGCCTGTTGTTATGAGTATCTCTCCTTCCGGGTCATAATACACGGAATCATCCGTATAAACCTTGTCTGAAATCATCTCCCTTAACTCCAGCAGACCCCAATTGCTCGTATAGGACGTATAACCTTTTTCTAACGAGAATATGCACGCTTCCCGTATACTCCACGGGGTTACGAAATCCGGCTCGCCGACACCCAGCGAAATCGCTCCTTCCGTCTGTTGCGCGATATCAAAGAACTCCCTTATCCCGGAACCCTTTAGTCCTTTCACCCTATCTGCTATTCTATATGACATCATATTTTTTTTCTTTTAGCACAGGTTTTCTTTTTTGTGAAAAAAGAAAAAGTGTTTTTACAGTGTTACTGCTAATCTTTCTCCCTTCTCCTCCTCTTCGTACATCTCGCCATTCTCCTTATACGTTTTCAGTAAAAAATGCGTCACCGTATTACGAACTCCTTCCAAAGGCGCTATCTTCGCTGCAACAAAATACGCGACCTCGTGCATCGTCTTCCCCTGTATCAATACCGAAAGGTCATACTCGCCAGAAATCAATCGCACGGACTTCACTTCTGGAAATCGCGATATTCGTTCCGCGATGGAATCATAACCCGTGTTCCTTTCAGGACTGACTTTTACGTCTATTACCGCCTGAACGGTCTCTATGCCGGCTTTCTCGTGGTTTACCAACGCTTTGTATTTTCTTATAATTCCGCTGTTCTCTAATTCTGATATGATGCTCTTCACCCCGCCCTCATCCATGTCCACCATCTTCGCTATCTCATTATCGCTTAGCCGCGCATTTTCTTCCAGTATCCTCAGTATTTCCTCTTTTTCCTTCACCTTTTCGTTCATGCCAATCACTTCACCAACTAACTACTTTTCTTTTCCGAAAACGCTTTTCTTTTTCTAAAAGAAAAGGGTTTATTTTATAAAAACCTGAACACCTCTGGCAACTCACCCACGATGGTTCTGAACTTTTCAGGCCATTTATCTTGGTCAAAACCCTTTTGTGCTAAAAAAACAGCAGCCCACCGCTCTAATCCAACACCCGAACACCCCGACCACAATTCCTCGCCACTCTGCAGTTTCACGCTGAACCCTTTTGGATATTTATTGCCATTCACACTCACATTTTGAAACTCCAGCCATTTCCCGCTATAAGGCAGGACCGCTTCGTAATCGGTAGTTCCTACTTCCTTTGACTCTGCCAAACCCGCTTTTCCCTCCTGCGCCATGAACCAGGGTGTTACCCATGCTTCGCGCCACTCGATGTCCATAAACTCATCGAATATGCGGCGGTATCCTTCCTGTAGCTGCTTCGCATGTTTTATTACCTGCTCCTTTTTCCCTATCCATAGTATCTCCACACGATGAAACTCATCAAGCCGCTCTATGCCATGAAGCCCGCCACTTTCATAGCGATGAGAAGTTCCTGACCTGTCAAAAACTGTTATCGGTAGAATTTCATCGGGTATTGTCTTCCCCTGCAGGAAAATCCAAAATGGCGGACATTGCGCATAGCACATCCCCCCCACGGGCTCTATCCTATCCATTATCATGTCGAGGGGAATCTCATTCGTAACTTTGTAATAGTCCATCACTTCCTCCCAGTATTCAGGGTCTCTCGTCTTTGGCGTGCATACGTAGTACGCCTCAGGATAAATCCCTTTTGCATGTCCCGAACGCTTCCACACGTCCCAGGGCACGAACTTAGGAAAAATCATCTCCTCATATCCCAGCGGCTTGCACACTTCCTCCAGCAAGGCACGCTCAAAAGCTCTGAATATCTTCGTTAATTGCGGTCCGTATATCCACTGCCCTCTTCCCGCTGCATGCCGTATCCAACCTCGCTTTATCAGTTCTTCCGTAGGGTCCTTATCGAAATAAAAATCCCTCTTGCCACTTTCAAACAGCAATTCCCAGTGCTCACTTTTGCCCTTCCACCTTGCCGCCTCGCATTTATCTTCCAATAGCCTCAATATTCTATCGGGAATTCTTTTTTCTAACGCATACTCGTCCACATCCAGAAAAAGACGCAATCTCCCTTCTTCCTGTTTTATTTCCTTTACAAACGGTAATTTCTTTATTCTCAATCCCTCTTCCCATTCTATTCCTATCTCATAATCCTCTATTTCTATACCCCTTATCCCTATTCGGTGCTCACCTAAAAATTTGCCAAACTCGTTCTTCAATCTGAAAAGTGCATCATGCGCCCTCACAAACCTATCAGAGACTATTTCCAGCCCAATTTTTTCCCCTGCAATGTCCCACCTCTTAATTTCAGCACCGCAACCCGGAGGTGCACCTTTTTTTAATACGCCTTCATTACAATACTTCACAAACTCCGTTAGGTCCGGCGAACTTACAGCGCCGCTTAAACTCCCGCTGCATTTAAGCTCGGCTTTTAGCTGGAATTCTATGTTCATTGGTTCACTCTCGTATCGTAATTAATTAATATCTCGTGGACGTATAAATATACATTCATTCCGAAAATTATTAACCACGAGACTACACAGATTATCACGAGATTATTTATAAAACTTTTTTTGTTTTTTCTTTTAGCACAGGTTTTCTTTTTGTAAAAAAGAAAAAGTGTTGTGTTAATCTCGTGAAATCTCGTGGTTTATTAATTGCAATTTATTGCGGGAAATATTATGGATTCACTACCATCTCTACCACTTCTTGTGCCGCCTTGGCATTCATCAGATAATCATCCACAGTTGCGATTAGCGACCCTATTTTTTCGGCTTCAAGATATGTCGCCACACGGTTTTCCTTTATCACGGTCTTCATATTGTTCATATTATCCGGCATTAACGAGTTCGCTACCAAGTTCGCCGTTGCCCCGCTTATCACGATTTTCGCTTTTATTTTCATTTTAATTTAATTTAAGACTAAATTTAAATTTAATCCGCACTTAAAACAAATTATGAAAACGATTTTATTGGCAGGCGGGTATGCAAAGAGGTTGTGGCCACTGACAAAGGATTGCCCCAAATCTTTGCTTCCCATAGCGGGTAAGCCAATAATCGAGTATATCCTGGATGGAATGGAGCACATAGGAGAAATTGAAGAGGTATTTCTATCCACGAACCGCAAGTTTGAAACAAAGTTCAAGGACTGGCTCGAGAACTACCGAAGCAGTAAAGAAATTGAACTGGCGATTGAAGAAACCCGAACTGAAGAGGGCAAATTGGGTTCTATTGGCGCGTTAAATTTTTTGATTACGCATCATGGACTCAATGAGGATTTGTTAATCATAGGTGGTGACAATCTATTTGACTTCGACTTAAAAGAATTGATAGCATTTTACAGGACTAAAAAGAAAACCGTAGTGCTTTTATACGATATGATGGATAAGGAGCGAGTAAGGGGGAAATACGGTGTTTTGGAAATAGATAGCGATTTAAAGATTATCAATTCAGAAGAAAAACCCGAGGAACCCAAGTCGACTTTAATCTCTACTGCTTGTTATATATTCACAAAGGAGGATTTAGCGTTGATTGGCGATTATCTGGCGGCGGGGAATAACCCGGATGCCATCGGATTTTTTGTGTCCTGGTTGTGTAAAAGGAGTGCCCTATACGGTCTCGTTCATAGCGGGCTCTGGTTTGACATAGGAAGCTTTGATGATTACGAGCGTGCAAATGCGGTTTACGGAAAGAAATTGAAGGAGCAATAAAAGAAATGTTCGACTATGTGGTGGTGGTGGTCAGTGACGATTCAGAAGCGGCGAAATTGAAGCTGTCTGAGCCAAGAAAGGATGTCCTTCTCGACTCTACCTTTGTGCCTGTTCCTGAAAGCGGATGGAATGGCGCTGCGGGCAACGGGCTTGGTACGCTGTTCGCAATAGAAAATGCGAGTAAAGCGATAGAGAAAGACCTCGTGGAAGAAGTAAAACGAGGAAAAAGTGTTCTTATCGTGCATACCGCAGGCGTGGGTACCAGAAACATACTCACAAGAACTTGTAAGAATAAGGCGTTCGTGGAGGTTCCCAACCTAACGATTTTGGAGGGCGTGATAAAGCAGTTCCAAGATTTTGCCATTCCGTCCCGTATCATGGTTACGTGGGGCGACCAGTTCTTGTTATTCGTAGATAGCGCAGAAGAGATAAGGGAATGCGCACAGAACACGTATGTCATGCTCTTTGGCTTAAGGGCAGAACTCACAGAGGAAGTTGCGAGTAAATACGGCATTCAGATAGTTAAGTGCGGAGAAAGGGAAGGCTGTGAAGTGCTCGATTTTGATGACACACGAAACTACGAAGTGGTGAAAAGCAAGTTGCAAAAGCGGGCTGGTGGCGAAGTAATGGTGAACATGGGGATGTTTGCGATGAGCGGCGTTTTTGCTGAACGTATGCTCGATGCGTTCAGCGATGAGCTTGAAACGAGAAAAGGGAAGTTCAACTCAGATGAGTTATGGCAATTGTGGGTTTCGCCTGAGCATGAAGCTGAAGCAGATTACTGGCTCAGTGAGCGGGCAGACAGGTTAAAGAATGAGATATTTCGTGCAGAGCCAGAGCCGCTTGCGCTGATAAAAAGCTTTCCTTTAAGTGATAAAACAGTATGGCTGGATTTCGGGACGAATGAGAGTTATTACGAAAATGTGATGCGGATTCTGGCTGAGGGGGATGTTGGAAGGAGATTGCGAGAATTTTTAGGTGTTAAAATTAAAATTTCTTCGGTAAAAAACGGCTGTGTAGTTTTGGATTCTGTGCATGAAGAAGTGAAGTTCGAGAGTGGACTGGTAAAGAGCAGCGTTGTATTAAACTCAACGGCGAAACACGCACAGCTCGAGCAGACTTGCGTGATAAATTCTAAGTTAAACAGAATACGGGGAAAGAACTGCGTTGTTTACAACGTGGTTGACCATGCGGAACTCGAACTCGAAGATTGCTTCCTCGTGGACGTGTTCCATCCGAACAAAGGGCGGATAAGGCTTAAGATGCGGATTGGGACGGAGAAGGAGGACAAAGAAAAATGGTGGTATCCGCGTCTTCCGGGGAACGATTTTTCGCTGAGCGAAATTGTAGACATGATGAAAGGCGTTTCTGAATACGAAAGGGAGGTTACGAAGAAGAAGTTTGAGGATGTCGCTGAGATACCTGTGGAACGACCTTTGAAAATCCAACCATTTGTTGAGCACAAGCCGTGGGGTTACGAGTTCTGGTGTGTTTCACCGAGGAATTATTGCGAGTTTGAAACAGGAGGCGTAATGCAACGATTCACAATGGATGAACTAACTTGTTTGTTCCCTGAAAAGCTTGCAGAGCGAATTTTGGAGAAATTCCCGCTGATTGTGAAGATAATAAAGGCGGATGAGAATCTATCTGTGCAGACGCATCCGGACGATGCGTATGCGATAAAACTCGGCGATGTGTTCGGTAAAGAAGAGGCGTGGCACGTGCTCGAAGCATCAAAAGAAGCGAAGATTTATCTGGGATTCAAGGATTTTATGGACGCAGCGGGCTTTAAAGAAGCAGTAAAACGAGAAGAGTTTCTTTCGTGTTTGAATGCGTTTGATGCGCACGTTGGTGACGTTTACCACATTCCTGCTGGTGTCATTCACGCATTAGGCGCGGGAACAAAGGTATATGAGGTAAGCACTGCGTCTGAACGAACTTTTCGGATATATGACTATGGCAGGGGACGGGAACTCCATCTGGAGGATGCTATGAAGGTATTGAGGTTTGATGAAGTAGGATGTGGTAAGGATTTAAAGAAGGTGCATAAGCTTTTGCATAAAGAGCGAGGATGCGAGGAATATCTGCTTTTGAGGGGTGAGCGATTCGAGCTGCGGCTTTTCAAGGTGCATGGCAAAGGAGTAAAAGTTTTCACTGAAGGCAAACTGCAAGTGCTTACGTGTGTGCGTGGACAGGTCACATTAAAATCAAAATCGAACACGAACAATGCAGAGCTTTCTTTAGCTCCTCTAGATACTGTGTTGGTGCCAGCGTGTGTTGAGAGGTTCGAGATGAGGGGAGAGGGGGAGGTTGTATGTGCTAATTTTATTTATATAAAGATTTAGTTGAAATATAATTATCATAATCATGTTTCAATATTTCAGAAGATATGGGATTCGATACTCTCGGAAAAAGATGTCTGCCTCGTTCTACTTGGCTCTTCTATCTCAATGATGGAAGATTACACGTTAGACTATCGCGCTCCGCTCTACGGGCGGAGGACGGCACAACTTCAGTTACAGCCACTTAAATTCGAGCATCTCTGCCAATTTTTGCCCTCATATCCCGTGGAAGAGCTCGTCAAGGTATATGGAGTCACGGAGGGTATCCCGCTTTATATCTTGAATTTTGAACCGGGATTGAATTTTGAGGAGAACATAAAGGAGAATGTGTTCAGGGTAGGGAAGTTTCTTTATCAGGAGGCGGAGATTTTATTAAAAGAGGAACTTAGGGGAACTGCAAGATATTTCTCAATATTAAAGGCGATTGCCTATGGGAAACAAAGGTTTGGAGAAATCGCGAATTTTACGAAATCAGACAAAAGCATTATATCCAAGTATCTTGACAATCTTGCAATAATACGATTGATAAGGAAGGAGTATCCGGTGACACAGAAGAAGGAGATGAGAAATGCAAGATATGTCTTCAATGACAATTATCCATAGCGTCAAGTTAGTCTTGTGAAGCCATAAATAATGCCGTTTCTTCTGGGTCGGAAAACGAGCCAATGCCCGAAAAAATCCCATAAACAATAAAACGAAAACTTTATATGTGTAGTGTATATAC
>JAYEII010000061.1:0-9903 GCA_034660015.1 Methanobacteriota archaeon
ACGAAATAGAACAGCGATTGCGTATTGTATTGGAGCTTTGAGACCCTGTGGAAGAGTCAAAAAAGGGAGACAAAAAGAGGGAAATGCCAGATTTGGAGGAGATGCACGAGAAAGACCTGTATCCCGCAGTGGAAACATTTTTGACGACACAAAAGAATTGTCTTTCAGAATATGCTGGAAGTGAATTATCTCTGAAGCGAGGAAAAACCAGCCTCAGAGCAGAAGGGGTTTGGAGTGTCAAAATCAAATCAAGGTGAACAGATTATTTATTTATGCGAAGGGAAAAAAGGAACTAAAACGCCGGAGTTTCGGCAAAGTAGTTGGCGAAGCCATAGAACTTCAGAAATACGCAGATTATGTCTATGTCTTTGGCTCAACTGGAAGTTTTGAAACCAACTTTATTAATTATTCGGAAGACATTTAAATAGTAAAATCAATTTTAAATTTATAGATAGACATGGCGGTAAAAATACTGGAAGTTTCATTAGTTGGAGATGTTAATGAAGACGAAGCGAGGATAGCTTTAGCTGCGGAGCTTTACAGAGAGGGGAAGATGACATTGAAACAAGCTGCGGATACTGCACAGTTAACACTTTGGGATTTCCTCTACGAGTTAGGAAAAAGGAAGGTCAGCTACACAAACATCACCGTGGAGGATTTACGAGAGGAACTTGACAAAATATGATCGTTTCTGATACCAGTCCCTTGGTGGTGTTGTTTAAAGCGAGATTACTTTTTATCCTTAAAGAGGTGCATGAAGAAGTTTTGGTTCCAGAAGTTGTCGAGAGAGAGTTACGGAGAAAACCAGAAGGGACTATTATTTTTAGTGATAATCCCTGGGTTAAGGCTACTGAAGTGAAGAACACCGAATTGGTGAAGGTACTCATGCTCGTGGTTGATGAAGGAGAAGCGGAGGCAATTGCTCTGGCACTGCACTCAGGTGCTCGAATATTGATTGACGAAAAAAGGGGCAGAAATGTTGCACGGAAGCTTGGGCTTGAAATTAGAGGTACACTTGGTTTGCTTGCAGAAGCTAAAAATAAAGGCATCATAAGAAGTGTTAAGGAATGTATAGATGAGCTATTAGAGGCTGGTTACTATTTGGACTATAAACTAATCGAAGAAGTATTAAGAAATGTTGATGAGATTTGAAGTGTGTTTCACAGCGTCAATGGGGAAAAGGAGAAAAAAGGAGGCAAAAAGAAGGAGATGGTTGATTTAGAGAAGATGCACGAGAAAGACCTGTATCCTGCGGTGGAGAAATTTTTGAAGACCCAAAAGAATTGTCTTGCAGAATATGTTGGAAGTGAATTATCCCTGAAGAGAGGAAAAGCCAGCCTCAGAGCAGATGTGTTTGGAGTGTCAGATCAAGATGAACAGATTATTTATTTATGTGAGGGGAAAAAGGAACTAAAACGCTGGAGTTTCGGCAAAGTCGTTGGAGAAGCAGTAGAACTCCTGAAATATGCCGATTACGTTTATATCTTTGGTTCAACTGGAAGTTTTGAACTTATCATTAATACTTCCCGTATCTAAAGTTCAGGTAGATTAGCGAAACATACCCAAAGCCAAGGGAGAATATGTAGAATATGAACCTATCCAACAGTGCAACAGATGCGGCTATCGTAGAGGAGATTCCAAAGGAGATGTACAGGGAGATCATCAGTAGCTCCGTGACCCCGGCTCCTCCGGGCATAAAGAGGAAGTAACTCAGGAATATAGACAGGGAAATTACGATCATTATAGCAAAGAAAGAGACGTGATGCCCGAGGGCAAAGAAAAGCACGTAAGTGCTCGCAAAAATCAGTATCCAGCCGACAAAAGCCAGGATAACGTTTACGCCGACCTTCTTCTTGTCGTGCGACAGCTTCGAGAATGTTTGGGCAAACTCCCTTAGCTTCAGAGAGATGTAATCGTCAAAGGTTTGCAGTGTCTTGAACCTCTTTCTGAGGAAAGAAAATGGACCGAAGTAGTAGATTCTTGAGATAATAGCTTCTCCCTTGAAGCTCTCCCCTTTGTACTTCTCCTTCAGGATGTAACCCGCGATGGGCACACCAATGATAAGAACCAATACGAACTCCAGTAGCATCTTCACTATCAGGGATACGTTCTGGATGAATATAAGGACGAAGAGCATTGAACCCATCCCAAAGAAAGCCAGAGCGCCTACCCCGGTAATCCTCTCTACCAAAACCGTAGAGAGACAAGTAGCCTTGTTCACCTTTAGCTTCTTCGACAGGAAGTACGCTTTTAGTGGACCTCCTCCAACCTGGGGTCCGGGTGTGGAGGTGTCCATAAAACTTCCGGCAAGTAACATGGCTAATAGAGAAAAGAAGGGCGCTTTTTTTATGCCGTTCACAAATATCTGCCACTTTAAGTTTCTCACCAAGATGGAAGAGGCTTGAAGCGCCACAGCTAATATAAGGTAGCTCGGATTTGCACTCACTATTGTGCTGTACAGGTTTGCGAACCCGATATTGTGTATTATCAGGATTAGAAGTAGTAAAGTTACGGGAAGCAGCAGAAACTTGAGATTATTCTTGTTTTTCATTTTTTTTCAATACTTTTTACCGCTGAGCCCGCAGAGAACACAGAGCATCTCAGCGCTCTCCGCGATCTCTGCGGTAAATAAATATGTTTTTCATATTATTGTCAGAAAGGACAGGTATCCTAAAGAAATCATATAGGTGAGGATTTGGGCGTTAAACCCGGAGAATAAAGGAATTAAAAGGTTATCGTCTATCTTGTTGACCACGGTCTCGACTATTGTCGCGGTCCCTGCCATCACCAGTATTACCAGCCATGAGTATGAGTGCAAGAAGACGAACCCTATGAGCAGGTCCACGACAAACTCCGCCGTGCAACCTTCTACCGCTCTGTCCTTCAGCTTTGGTATCCATGTCCTGCCGAACCTCTTGCCGAATATTGCTGCGGAGGCGTCCCCTATCGTTGTCATCAGTATAGCGGCTATGGCTATCTCCTTGTAAAAGACGCTAATAGCTATTATAGCCCCCATGAGGAAGAAAACGTTACCGCTCAATCTGTCCTTCTCATTCTCTCTGTAAAGTTTGTGAAAGAAGGGCAGTTTTAGCCTCAGGTCGAGCCTGATAAACTCTACCTCCAGGAATAGTATCAAGAACAGGGTCATTGGCAGCAATATTGCCTCTTTTGGCAGAAAGTAGTAAAATATGACTATCAGCACGGAGGTTACGTGTACCGCCTTTCTCTGGAGTTCCCTTTTCAGACTGAATTCTTGCGTTTCCATGTGTTTTAACGCCTTCTTCCTCTATGCATGTAGTCTATTTGACAATAAAAAAAAATCATATCTTGAACCGCAATAGTGCTGCAATTCCTCCCAATCCGTTTAACCTCTTGCCTGGCTCGAACTCCGTGCTGAACACCACTATTTTTCCCCTTTTTCTTTCCACATCTCTAAGCAAGCTTTCTATTTCCTTTTCCTCCTCCTCTCCTACCCTCGATGCCATGAGCTTTTCATCGCTAATCAGCAGCGTTTCTATCGCACCGTACTGCAGCGCATTTCTCACCTCTTCTTTTCCATATACCGCCTTCCCTCCCTCCTCTTCCTTGCTTATCTCTTCCATTAGCTTATCAAGCAGCTTGACTTCTCGTGTCAGCCTCTCCTCCTTTTTTAACCGTTCCACAGCTCCTCTTTTCAATACTTCTATAAATCCCGCCGTGCCGATGCTCGAACTCTGCTCCGTCCTCGCTCTCTTCGCTAATTCCGTATCCTTCTCCTTTAAGAAAGCAAAGAAATCGTTTTTTACGAAACCCGGACCTGCAATGATTGCCGATTCCGCAGCCAACGAAACAAAAGAGTTTTTTAATTGCTTCAGCACGTCATAAAAAAAGTCGTTTTTACTTTCATCTCCCCGACCCATGCCTTTTCCCGAACTGTATCTCATAGAAAAAAGCTCATCCACACCATACTGTCTCACCACACCGGCAACTGCTTCTCCGTCCTCTATGGTGACTACGATCACATCAGGCGAGGTCACGGCTTTTCCCGCTTCTTTTATCCTCCGTAGCTGGTGTTCTTTCCATGCCTTGACGATGGAAAGCTCCGTGCCGGGCTCGATATTAAACGTATGATAAGAGCCCAGTTCCGTATCCAGCCCTTTCTCAATCACACCTTTTATACGCAATCGGTTGGAGAACTTGTGAAACTCGACACTTTCCGTTCTTATGCCCAATCTAAGCGGTTTCTTTTCTGTTTTATCCGGTCTTATCTTATCGGTCACCCCCTCCAACCGTCTATACGTAAGCGAATAAACGAGGTCCCCCGCTTCTATTATGTGCTTGAGGTGCCATAAATCGTCTAACGATTCAGGGATTAGAGAAACTTCCCCTGTTTTCCTACCTGCTCTTTTATCCTTTATCTTCTTTTTTAATATCTTCATCAACAACCTTCCTTTAATAAAGAAAGCTTGACCAAAGAAACTTATATTTTTTGTGAGAATCTGTGTAATCTTGTGGTTATAAAAATGGGCACGAGACTAAAATCGTTGATAGACGAACCCGCGATGGTTGTGGAGAACGAATTTAAAACGCTGGTGATTGCAGACCTGCATTTAGGCATAGAAGCAGAACTAAGAGAAAAAGGGATAAATATCGGCAGTCAAACGGAGAAATTGCTGGAAAGAGCGATAAAATGTGTAAAAGTGGTTGAACCCGATGTGATACTGTTGCTGGGTGACGTAAAGCACGCAGTACCGAAAATATCGTGGATGGACCGAAAAGAAGTGCCGTTTTTTTTAGCTGGACTGGCTGAGTATGCACCGGTATGCGTGGTTAAAGGGAACCATGATGGGCATTTAAACAGACTGCTGCCAAAAGCGACAGAACCCGAACCAGAACGCAAGCCAGAGCACGAGATATGTATTAAAAGCACGAGGGGGTTCTTGTTTGATGGCGTAGGATACACGCATGGGCATTCTTGGCCCTTACAAGATTTGTTCTCTGCAAAATATATACTCATCGGGCATAATCATCCGAGGATAAAATTAGCGAGTTCACAGTCGCGCTATAGAAGCACGCGAAGCGTATGGATTCGTGCCAAATGCGATTATGACGCGGTAAAGGAGCACTACCCGGAGCTAAGGAAAAGCGACTGGAAGGACCCATGGGTGATAATAATGCCTGCGTTTAACGAAATATGCGGTGGCATCACGTTTAATACACCGACCAAAAGGCTTTTGGGACCTATAGCTTCGAAGCTTCTTCGCTTAGAGGATATGGAAGTGTATTTGCTGGATGGGACGTACATAGGAAAAGCAGGAGATTTAGAATGAATCCCAATGTCAAATACTACCAAATCCCAAGTAAATCCCAATTTACAAATCCAAAGAGAAAGGTCAAGCAAGAAAAGAAACACATAGTTTTTTCTTTTAGCACAGGTTTTCTTTTTTGTAAAAAAAAAAAGAAAAAGTGTTATGCTACGAAAAGAGGAGATAGAGCATATAGGATGGTTGGCAAGGATAGAGTTGAGCGAAGCGGAGAAGGAACTATTTGAGAAGCAACTGAGCTCGATATTGGATTATTTCGCCGTGCTGGATGAATTAGACACGGAAGATGTAGAGCCCACATATAACGTAATTGGCATAAAAGACGTAGTAAGGAAAGACGAACCGAAGGAGGCTTTAAGTCAGTCGGAAGTGCTGCGGAATGCACCCAAGAAAGAGAAGGGATATTTCAAAAGCCCGAGAATGCTGTAAATTTTTATTCCACGTTCAAGAACTGTTCCAGCATCTCGAGTTCTACTTCCATATTCAGTATTTCGACTGGCTCACACTTATCGTAGATATGCTTCAAGTTACCCCGTTTCTTAAACGAAGCAAGTCTCCGCACTTCTTTCACCTGTTCTTTCGAAAGTTTCTTCGTTTCTATCGCTCCCGCAGCTTTCGCTTTTTTCACTATTTCCACACCCACTTTGCTTCTCGTTATCACGGTTGACCACCCAAGTTCGGAACCTATCGAACCAACCGAGAGGTCAGCGAACTCAGCTGCGAAATCATAGCAATATTCGCACGCTTCGCGCATACAGTCACGCAGCTTCTTTATCGGCGTCTTTATCTCCTCCCCCGCCTTTGTATGAACGATAAAACTGCCTTTTTTTATGTTGAATTTCTCAACGTCTTCTATGCTCGTGCCCAGCTCCACGAGCTTATTTTCGAGCGAGCGCATGTCAAAAGTTTCAGAGCACATCAGCCCGATCAGTAACTTCACGCGGTCTGCACCGACGTCAAATCCCGTCGACAATTGAACCTTGCGCATTCCCTGTATATGACACGGCAGCCCAACGAGTGCAACGTTTTTATAACCCTGCTCAAGAGCGTCACCAACGCCCGATACGGAAGGGCACTGCGTGTATTTCGAGCCAGCCGCAGCTAATACATCCTCCTTTTTTGTCGCCACGAAAGGTTCGGGTGTCCAATTTTCTGCCGTCTTCGACACAACCGCGGCATCTATCTCGCCCTGCTCAAGCAAGCTCACAAGCAATGCAGATACAACGCCACCGTCCTGTGCGTGCTCTTTTACCGCTTCATCAGTCGCTCTCGCGGTTAATATGTCACCCTGGTAGTACCCCAACAGATTATCAGTTCTTATCTCGCCAAATACCGCTCGCTCTACCTCAAAAGGAGCAAAGAACGTACGTGGGCAGAAATCGTAGCAAGCACCATATATCTCATGGCATTTCTTCTTCGTTACCGGTATCTCGTTCTCATAGGTTATGTATTCTTTACAAAACGCACCGCAAGACCCGCAGTAGCAGCACAATCCGTTATATATCACTTCCCGTTCCAAATCCATTATGTTCCCCTTACGTTTCATCCCTTTGCTTTGCCTCCTCTAACTTCTCAACCGCTTTTCGATACATTTTCTTCGCGTCTTCCAAATGCGAATGCAACTGCAAGTGACCTTCGCTCATTTTTCGTTTATTTCTCGTTTGCCACCGAGGACACCGAGAGCACAGAGCATAGTATTGGTTCTTTTCCCCTCTGTGTCCTCTGTGGTCTCTGTGGCTATCATTTTTGATTTTTTCTTGTTTTATTTTAACTCCATATTATTTCTCTTTATACTTACCACCAACTTCCGCAGCATATCCTTATATTCCTCTTCCATCTTCGGCGATATGTTCGTAAAACTCATCCGCGCATTTGGATGGTAATACTGGTCAATAGAAACCGCACGCATCAACGGATCAGTTGCGAAATTCTTTATGCACGACAGCATCTGCGATGCGTAATAATAGAGGATGCCATAAAATATCACGAAATCGTAATTCCCCGCACCGTCCAGACCCTTCCAGTTCGGGTCGCGTAAACAATTGGTGAGTTCATGCAGGTTGTAATAAGTCACGTTCTCCGTGTACTCCTTTTCTACGAATCCTTTTATGCTGTGTCCCGTTGCTGCAATAGGTATCCCCTTTTTGCCTATTTCTATCGCTATATCCAAAAAGAAATCACCCCGCAGTAGCTCCGAGCCAACCACGAGCAGAGGCTTCTTTGCACTTGTGATGTAACTCCCTATCACTTCCGGCGGTGCTGTCCCTCCTATCTCCGGACCCGCGATATTCGCCACATCAAACGGTATTTCCATTACCATCTTACCTCCTCCCGCATCTTCATAACTATAAAATCACCGCCCCTCATTTTTTCCTCCTTATCAGCCTTTCTAAATTCGTCGGATTAAACGACGGGTTGTATGCCCTTATCGGACCTTCTACTATCTTTTTCGTCTTCCAGTCTATCTTCCAGCTTTGCTCGTCTTCCAGCTTCTTCAGTAACTCGTTCCGCGTAGCAATCGGGAGGTCGCTTGCAGCTCTTACGAACAGATGCCAATCCGGTGGATACGCGTTTAGATACTTCTGGTTGAGGTCTATGTAGTGCGTCAGTTTTATAGACCGTCCGCGGTCGGTATCTGAAGGTCGGAAGCATAGTTTTGCCATCATCGGCAGCGCTTCCTCCACGGTTTCACAGGCCACGAGCAAATCCTGTGGTCCTGGCTCGACATAAACCTTCGAACCATCAGTAGCATCTATCAGCGTCCAATCTTCTTTTATGTCCGGGCGACTCATGAACGCCCTCCGGTATTTCACTCCATGAGGACCCACCACTGCGGGAACTCCAAGTCTGTTAAAGCCCGTAGCGATAGAAGCTGCTTTCTGTGACATCGCGCCCCACGCAACACCACATGCGCCCACGCGGCTCAGAATGTAATCCGCAACTTCCTCGTAATTGCCTCTCAACGGTCGCCCCGCGAATATACTCGCTACTTTTATCGCGGCATCATGTATATGCGCATTGGAGACGCACGAACCTATGTTCAGCACGCCACCGGCATCAAACCTGCCATGATGCTGCTCATACACCGTTTTCCCTTCCTCGTCCTTCCAGAGGGCACAATCAATCGCCATGCAGCCCGTCAGCGTAACGATATAATTCCGCTCTGCAAACTCCTTCACGATAAGCTGCACCTCCTTCGTACCATTGGGATAATTACCACAGCCTATCGGTGCTATAATACCGGGAATAGTGCCCAGAACAAGCGGAGCACCCACGTCTCGTATCTCACTGTCCCATACAGGTCCTCGTCCTACTCGCATCTTCCCTTTCTCTGCTTTTACCTGCGGATACGCCGCTTTTGTTACCACGTCCACAATAGGGATGTGCTTCTTGCATACCTGCTCGCATCTGCCACAGCCGACGCAGATGTCGAACAGGTCGGCAAGGGGTTTTACATTGCCCGCTGCGGCACTTTTATTCGCCTTGCCAATACGAAGCCCGTTTGGACATGCAAGTGTGCAGCTACCACACTGGATACAGTCGTTAACGTAACGTGTGAATTCAGCATCGCTGAGAATGTAGCTTAACGCTTTTCGCTTCTTATCCACTTGCAGTGCCGTCCTCACCGCAACCTCACCTACCTGGTCGGGCTCGAGTATTACGACTCCGGGGACTCGTCCACTCACCAAATCATCCACTATTTTGTCCGGGTTGCCATCCGTCCGATTCTCCAGCCCGTGCATTGCCTTGTCGTTCGTTGCGATCATAGGCGAACGAGTGTGCTGGCAAAGTTCTAATACGTCCGCACGGATGCACTGCTCGTCTATCACCACGACGTCCGCAATGCCTGCACGCAACACACGCAGTTGCCTTCCCAGTGCGGATACTACCTTCGCCTTATTATACACTCGCGTGGTGTCAATAGAGGTGCAGCAGATGCCTCCGAGTTCTACCTTGTCGTCAAGCCCGTTTTCCGTCAAGTAGACGCCTATATCGGCAGCCGGCGGTACGTTATGCCCTATAACAATAATAACCGGTTTGTTCGTGTCAATCGTTCCTATTCCTACGTCCACCAGCGGGACGTCAGGTCCACCGCCCGCAAAGCTCGAAGGCATGCCATAACACGCAATCTGAATGATATCCGCGGCTTCTTTGCTCAGCGAATCAAGCATACCCATGTGCAGCGCTTTCGACTCGAAGTCCATGTACGACCCCTCCTGACCTGTATGAAGCGCATCTGCCAGTTGAACTATCTGTTCTTCAACGTAACTGAGTACTTTGTCGTAATCGCCGATTGTCTTCGGTTTTATACCGCATACCAATCTCGTTAAGGGCGCTTCTATATTTACCTCAGGACCGAAATCTATCGGCACGTCCCGCCCAAACTTGTTTATCATGTCGTGCAAAAGATGCCTACCATGTGCACAATGCGCACTACAGCCTATTAAACAGGCAAGAAGCACAATCCTTCCCTGCTGTGCGTCCATTCCTATTCCGCATGCACCTTTTTTATTCCCCGTGAGGTCGCATTTACCGTACGTGCAAAGGCAGCACATGTCGCATAGCGGCGCGTAAAAGGGCTTGTAGCGGTTCAATAGCT
>JAYEII010000062.1:0-9892 GCA_034660015.1 Methanobacteriota archaeon
CAGCCGTGTAATCAGCGCAAACCGAGCATCCCTCGCTCTCATAAGGCTTTATCTCGTCCAATGCAATACTATAACGCTTACCTTTATCGTCATAAACCAGAAACTCCTTTCCCTTTATGTCGAACTTACGCACGCGTTCTAAATCCAAACTCAGCTTTTCCTTCACGAAATCCAATAACCCCTCTTTAAAATTCTCCATGCAGAACAACCCAATCAACAATTTTATGCGCTCTTTTCCTACTTCATACGGCTGTTCTGAAGTTTGAACTTTTCTCAAACCCTGTATTTGACATGGCAGTCCCACGAATCCGATGTGCTCGCCGCCTGCTTCCATTGCATCTCTAATACCTACCACACCGGGATAAATCGTATATTTCGTACCTGCGCTCTGCTTCAAGTCCTCGTAACTTTTCGCAACTTTTGGTATCGGTCTCCACTGCTCGTCTGAGGTCGTGGTAACGGCACAATCTACAACCCCTGCCTCAAGCGCATAAGCAAGCAGCGAGGTAACCGCACCGCCGTCCTGCCCTTTTATATCTCCCTTCTTTGACCGAACCGCATAACAGCTTCGATAAACGCCGAGAACGTCTCCTTCCGCCTTTTTCCTCGCTTCCTCCTCTCCAAATATTCGCTCCTCTATTTCTGACAGAGGCAAGAACGTCCGGGGGCAGAAGGCATAGCACATCCCGCATACTGTGTCGTATTCTTTGACTAACGCAGGTTTGAGTTCATTTCCGCTTGTCTTTATCTCTATCTTATCGCAAAACGCTGCACAGGTGCCACAAAGGCAGCAAATTCGCTTATCCAATACGTCTCGCTTCAAAAACGAGAAGCCCTGCTCTAAAAAAGACGGTAGTTTTACGTATTCCCTCGCTTCTGCTTCTGTTACCATTTCATTTCACCCCAGCCTTCACCCTCAACTCCAAATACTCCTTCTCTACTCGTGCCTGTATTTTATCTATGATATCCTCCGTAAGGTGCCTGAACCTCCTTTGCAGTTTCATGTACTCACGCACGGGTTTCAAGTCCGGGAAATCAAAACTCAACCGATATTCACCGTTGATTACCTCGTAAAGCGGGAAAACACCGGTCTCTACTGCCAACCGACCTATTTCTATCGTTAGTTCCGGCGGTGACCGCCAGCCCGTAGGACAGGGAGAAAGTATGTGCACATAAGCAGGTCCTTTGGTTTCTACCCCTCTCTTAACTTTATCCATCAAGTCAAACGGATACGAAGGACACGCTGTTGCCACATAGGGTATCTTATGCGCAACTGCAATTTCCGGCATGTTCTTCTTCCATGTCGCCTGCCCTATGCTTTTCTTTCCTACGGGTGCGGTGGTCGTCCATGCACCGTAAGGCGTAGAAGAAGACCGTTGTATGCCCGTATTCATATACGCTTCGTTATCAAAACAGCAATATAAAAAATTATGCCCGCGCTCCATAGCACCAGACAATGCCTGCAATCCTATATCCGAAGTGCCGCCGTCACCTGCGAATCCAACAAATTTTACTCCCTTATCCAGTATTTTACCTTTTCTTACCCTCGCTTTATACGCCGATTCTATACCTGACACCACCGCTCCCACATTCTCAAATATCGTGTGAATCCAGGGGACGCACCACGAAGTTTGTGGTAACACCGATGAGAAAACCTCTATACATCCCGTAGCATTAACGATTATCACGTTTCTTCCCAGCGCTTTGCACACGTGCCGAACCGCAAGAGCTTCTCCACAGCCTATACAAGCTCGATGCCCCGGAGCGAAGTTCTCTTCAGTTGTAACCAGCCTCGGCACAAACAAATCCTCTTCTTCTTTCTTTTTTGTCATTGTATATAAAGCATAGCCTCCTTCCATTTGAGACACAGATTTACGCAGATTAAGCGAGTTTAGAGGTTTAGCTCGTTAGCGGCTCAGTCCCTTTGACCAAACCGCTATACCGCCAAACCGCTATATTATCATCGGTGTTAATCTGTGGTTAATAATTTTTCATCTTTCCCTCCTCACTCCCTTATTCCTATCATTTCCGTCTCGATTTCCTCTCCTCGCTCTATCGCTTTCACTTTTTCCAACGCACTCTGTATCATATATTCAAATCCTTCTATCGGTATATCGCGTCCCCCAAGCCCACCGATAAAACCTACCACATGCGGTTTCTTTCGCTGGTCATACAATGCTGATTTTACCTCTGAACAAACCGGACCGCCCATTCCAAACGATACACAGCGGTCTAGCACCACAAGCACCTCCACGCCCTTTACCGCATCTCTGAACTCCTTGAACGGAAAAGGTCTCCACAATCGTAATCTTATAAGTCCCACATTCTCTCCTTTAGCTCGCAGTTCATCTATCGCAAGCATTGCTGTCTCACTGTAACTTCCCATTGTCAATAGCGCAATTTTCGCATCTTCCATCCGGTATTTCTCAACCGGTGCGTAATACCTGCCAAAACGGTCGCCAAACGCTTTCCACGTTTCTAATATTTTCGGCATTACATTCTCAAATGCGACTTCCTGCGCGCGCTTTGTCTCCGGATATATAAACGGCGGACCGTAACAGCCCATACTTACTGGCTCGTCCGGGTCTAACGCAAAAGGATGTTTGTATTCAGGAATGAATCCCGCTACTTCTTCAGCATCCGGCAAGCGCATATCTTCGATTACGTGCGACAGATGAAAACCGTCAATATGCACCATCGTGGGGAACAAAACCTCATTATCCTCCGCTATTCGAAACGCACACAGCGTCAAATCAAATGCCTGCTGGTTGTTCTCTGCCAACATCTGTATCCAGCCTATATCCCGAACAGCCATCATATCCGAATGGTCGCACCACACAGAGAGAGGCGCGGATAAAGCGCGGTTCGCTACCACTGCAACCACTGGCAGCCTCATTGAAGACGGTATGTACAGCACTTCATGCATTAATTCTAAGCCCTGTCCCGCGGTGCACGTAAACACGCGTGCCTCCCCTGCCGACGCACCTACACATGCGCTCATCGCAGTATGCTCGCTCTCAACGCAGATAAATTCCGCATCCAGCTCGCCTTCTGCCACCATTTCCGATAGCCGCTCCACGATGTGCGTCTGCGGTGTGATCGGATATGCGGCGATAACGTCAGTGTTTGCCAGTCGAACCGCATCGGCAACGGCAAAAGAACCTTCCAAACCCACTATTTTTCCTTTCTTCATTTCTTTGGTAAAGCTTTTCTTTCTAAGAAAAGGTTTGTGCTAAAAGAAAAACCGTTTCTTTTGATTGAAATAATTTTCGGTTTTTCCGCTAACCAACCTCCTTCATTCTTCTTTCCACTCTTCTTTTCATCGTCAAAAACTCATCATAAACCCCTAATTTCTTGCACCTCTCCTCTAAATACGCCATGTCCAGGTTATCAAACTGTCGAGCATAAATGCCTTCAGCATCTTTCACGTCCTGCTCACTTCCAAATAGCAGCTTATTCGCAACCGTGTCCTCAGGCGAAGCGACAAAAAACGCAAAATCTGCCAAACTTACTCTCCTTCTTCTTTCCAGCGTTATCCGGTCATTCTCGCTGTAAATCCCTATGGTATCTATATAATATTCAGATAACTCATCAAATATCGTGAAGTGGCTTCTCTCTTTTAATGCGTCTCTTATATCTTCAGCTTGAATTGAGAACTTCTCCTTCTTCAGTGCTGCTTCAAGCCCATCGGCATCTTTTGCATTTATGTACAAAATTATATCTATGTCCCTGGTTGTGCGTATATTGCCCCAAGCCACTACTGCTATCCCTCCAACAATCACGTAATCTACTCGCTCTTCTTCCAATATCTTCGTAATATCCCTTATTACATCTTCTATTCGCCTCATTTGTCAGTTCTGTCTGCTGGCTAACTTTTGTGCAAATTCACAGAGGTCAAACAATGTTTTCAACGTATCCCTGGGTCTTTTATCCCTGAGCATCAAAGAGTCTCTTATCCATTCTCTCTCTCTTTCTTCTTTTATTTTTTCCCTAAGCTGTTGCTTCTCCATTTTGCGCATCGCGATTTTTGCTGAATTATCCTGCATCCTCTATTCCTCCACCTCCTCAACCATCGTTATTACGCCTCTCGGGCATTCATGCGCACAGATTCCACATCCCTTGCAATAATACAAGTCGGCTTCAAAGTATCCTTCTTCATCCTCCTTTATGCACGCCTCCGGACAGTAGATATAGCATATCCCACATTTTATGCACTTCTCGTTCTCACGAACTGGCCTTTCAGACCGCCAATCTCCCGTTTTATAGTCGCCAGCACTTCCGGGCTCGGTAACCACACAGCCGAGTTCAAGGTCTTTCCAGCCTAATTTTTCTCCACCCATTTTTTTTTAGTTTAGCTAACTGACCTCCGTTTCTTCATACGCTTTTCTCATCGCTGCGATATTCTTCGCCGCAACCTTTCCAAAACGTTCTCCCATTGGTGCCTCCAGAGACGCCAACTTAACTATTCCTGTTGCTTTTACCAGCGCCCCTATCATTGCCGTATTGACAATAGGCAAACCCAGAACCTCCCTCGCAATGCCCATTGCATCTACGGTTGCCATTTTATTCGCCTCTGTTTTTGATTTTATCTCGTCATGCGATTTTACCGTGTTGACTATCGTCATTCCATCCTTTTTAAGCCGTGAAACGACATCGCCAACCCCTAGCAGACCCGGATCGAGCACGAGTAGCACATCCGGCTCTTTTATCTCCGCTCGGACTTTTATTCGTTCTGTTTCGTTCACGCGTAAGAATGCGAGAACGGGCGCTCCCCGCCTCTCAGGACCAAAAGAGGGCATTGATTGCGCATGTTTACCCTCCAAGATGGCTGCATGTGCGACTAACTCCGCTAACGTAACTCCTCCTTGTCCCCCTCTTCCATATATACATATCTCTATCATTTCAATACACTTTTTCTTTTTATCAAAAAGAAAACCTGTGCTAAAAGAAAAACTATTTCTTTGGCAAAGCTTTCTTTTTAAAGGAACGTTTTTGGCGAAATATAATCACCGTATTTTTCTCTTGCCGTCTTTAGCCGCTGCCTTTGCTCCTCCAATATTGTAAATAATATCTCCGGTGTATCAGGAATTTTTGTCCTGTAGAACGTCTTCACGCGCTCGATTTTGGCTAAGTTCTCCGTAATCCGTACCGTGAATTGTTGGGCATAGGCCTCTTCGGCATAGTCTTTATCGAGCACCTGTTTAAACAACCTCCTAAGGTCTTTATATTCCGGTATGAGTCCCGCAGGCGTTTTTATTACCCCGACTTCGTGATGAGAGCGCAGTTCCATCCACTTAAGCCAGACCGCCTTGTCGGTTTTATCATTCGTGAAATCCCCGTTCGCATCTTTTAGGAAATAGTTCACCGAGAATATGGGTGGTGGATTTTTTAACCCCCTGCCAACGTTCAGGTGATTCTCTATATACTTCCCAATAGGTATGGAAAGGAAATCCAAGTTACTCATCGGGTTAATTTTTCGCACTCCTTCTTTTCCCAGCGTTGCGGCTGTCGTTTCTGATTCCAGTGCGGCACCCATCGTAATAACGCCATGTATCCAGTCAAAGGATTCCTCAACCGGCATTTTCGTGTCCGAATCCCTTCCCCCATATATTATCCCGCCTATTATGACTCCTTCAGGATTGTCAAGCTCGGCATCCCTGTTCTCTAAGAGTTTTAGGTCAAGCGTAAACCGGGCATTTGGATGTGAAAGAGAAATTTCGATGCCTTCTGCATCTCTTTTTCCTGGTGTCCATTTACCGGAGTGATGGATACCTTTCTTTGGCACTTCTCCCGCCTTGCCAATCCAAAACACGCTTTCTTCTTCCGTAACCAGCACGTTTGAAAATATAATCTCACCGGGAGAGTGCAGCGCCTTCCAGATTAGAGGGTCGTCCTCGGGGTTTACGCCCTGTATTATTCCAAATATTCCCTTCTCCGGATTTACTGCACGCAGTACTCCTTCTTTATTCCTTATGTATGCTATATCGTCCCCGATGATACTCTCTCCCGGCAGCATAGATGTAGAGGTCTTCCCGCAGAGAGAAGGAAACGCCCCCGTAAAATATGTCTTCCTGCCCGACGGACCATGCACCGCCATAATAAACATGTGCTCGTTTAGCCAGCCTTCCTTTAAAGCTCGATTTATCGCGGTACGCATTGCGGGCTTCTTAAGTCCGATGGTGTTACCACCATACTGCGTATTCACGCTATATACGGTTTCATCCTCAAGGTCAATATACACACGTCGTTTGTCTATATCCACGGAAGTCATCCTCTCGTCCAGCTCGCCCGCCGAATGCACAAACCGGAAGAACTGTGCATCTCGCTCTAATCTTACGAACTCCTCATACCCCTGTCTATATAGTAAATCTTCTGAATGCGCCACATAGCCAGAATCGGTAAGCTGAACAGCGGGTATTGAGAATTGCGATTTTAGCGGCCCCAAACAGAAGAACCGCACAAACAGCTGGTGCCCCCGCATAATATCTTTCAGAATATTATGAATCTCTACGAGTCCTTTCTCCTTATCCATTGCGTTTAGATTAGCGCCCAAATCAGCACCCGGCGGTAGAAGGAACTTCGTATTCTTCTTATCCCTTGCCTGGTCGTAATAGCCGTCGAAATGAACCGTATGCCCCTCAATGGCGAGTTCCATCTCCTCTCCTGCTCTTATCGCTTCTTGCCTGACATACTGGACATCCGCTGGCGAATCGGTGCAGACGAAAACTTTATCAGGATTACAAAGCTCTACGTACTTAGCAATGAATTGATGAAGTTCCGGGTTATCTATTTCAATAAGTTTCTGGTAGTTCTTCTCTCCTAATCGTGTTTTTAATTTATCTTCCATCTTTTGTCCCTCCAACTTCGCTTTCCTCTTTCCCTTTTATGTCCTCAACCATAACCATAACCATAATTATAAACTAAAAAGAAATAAATACTAACCACTTTATAAACTTTTCGATATTTAATTTTTACAAATGAGGGAAACAAAGCTGAAGAAAAAGGACAAATGTATCCTGAATGCGCTGCTTGAGAACGGGCGGCTATCTTACTCGGAGCTGAGTAGAAGATGCGGGATAAGCAGGCAGGTGGCTTTTGTGCGATTGAAAAAGCTATTGGGGGATGGCGTTGCAAAAGGCTTTTCGGTCTGTTTGGACGCGGATAAGCTCGGGTTCGCATTCAACGCTTATGTCCTGCTCATTGCGAAGCCCGAAGAGGAACTGAGGAGGGAACTCGAGGAGTTCTTGAGCAACAGTAAAAACGTGAAGAAAATCCAACTTCTCTTCGGCAGGTTTGACTTCTTCCTGGAGCTTCTTTTCCGCGATAAGGATGAGATGACGGAATTCTTAAGGAGAATGCAGTCTTTTGGTGCTGTCGAGCGGACTGAAACATTTATCGTGTATCAAACGATAAAGGATAAATCAGAAGACCCGCTCTTAGAGTGTTTAAAAGAGGAAGGATGAAGCGTAAGTAGTAAACCTAAGGAAAGTATAGTTTCGGAAATCATGGGAGGGGGATAAACCATTACCAAAGAAAGCTAAGTTATTATCAAACTATTTAAGGTGATGAAACAGAATAATTTAATTAAACATGCTAAAGAGTATAGAGGCAGTATATGAGAGAGGTGTCCTCAAGCCACTTGAGAAGGTCAACATGAGGGAAGGGGAAAGACTGAAGATAAAAATCGAAAAATCACTGTTGTTCGACATTGTAAAGAAATACAGGGGTTATTTTGAGGATATTGAGGAAGACTTAAGTGCTCAACTTACCAGTGAAAGAAGATAAATGATAGTTCTGGACGCTTCTGTTATCATAGACAGCTTGCTCCCAAAGATGGGCAATAGATATAAGAAAGCCAGCGAGCTATTGGAAATTATTTCAAAGAGCAGAATTGCTGTTCACGCTCCGATGATATTAAAAGTTGAGCTGGCAAGCGTTTTAAGCAGGAAAAAAGATGTGAATATCGTCAGGAGATTTGTAGATGAGTTAATCTCCGAGATTGAGTTGATTAGCGAAGAGAGATTGATTGTATTTGCTTATAACCTGGCATTTGTGGTTAAAGGGAGGGCAGTGGACTTATACTACATCACGGCGTCAAAATTAACACATTCAATTTTGATAACAAATGACAAAATAATGGCAAAAAACGCTAAAAAGGGGGAAATTGAAGCCTACTACCTTATTGACGAGTTTAAAGAGGCTTTGGAGAGAATAGAAGAAATATCCTGAGCCTAGCCAGGAGCTAAGACAATATTGATGTGACATTTATGAGAATATTATTAGCAACCGGAAGAAAAGCAGAGGCGATGGTAAAGGATGCA
The DNA here is from genome assembly GCA_034660015.1 of Methanobacteriota archaeon. Taxonomy (GTDB): domain Archaea; phylum Halobacteriota; class Syntropharchaeia; order Alkanophagales; family Methanospirareceae; genus QEXZ01. The sequence goes on from JAYEII010000062.1 coordinate 8,322, forward strand.
GTAAGAATTTCGGCGAATTCGCCGTCGAACTGCGATGTTCTTACACAGGGACTGAGTATTGCCGCTTTTTCCACGCCTGAATCGTTAAGAAAAGCGCTTGAAAAGCATTTTAGTTCTGAAAAAGAGTATGACCTCATTTTAGTTTCTGGGCTTTGCAAAGCGGATTTCAGCTACCTGGAGAAGGAGATAGGCACAGCAATCAGGTTGGGGCCCCGGCATGCATACGACATCGGTGAGGCGTTACAATTCGTAGAAGAGCTGGAATTCTCTTCGCGTGTTCCCGCTGACGTGTTTCTGACGGAGAAGCGAAGAGAAAATGCGCGGGAACGGTTATCTGAATTGGAACGTGGCATAAAAGGAAAATTCAGCATAAAAGGTGTGAAGATAGGTGGTGGCGCAAGGATGAAGGTGTGTGCGGAAATCGTGGATGCCACGCAGCTGAACGAGCAGGAGATACATCGAAAAATGAGATACTTCATTGAGAACGGTGCGGACATTATTGATATTGGCGTTCACATCGGAGCAAAACAGGGAGAAGTAAAAAAAGCGGTAAAAACGGCTCGGGCTTTTGCACCCGACGTCCCTATTTCTGTTGATTCCCTGGACGCAGAACTAATACGTGCAGGTATAGAAACCGGTGCGGATATGGTGCTCAGCGTGAACAAAGGAAACATTACGAAAGTAGGAGACGATATAGGGAGAAATAGCATAGCAGCAGTTGTAATTCCAGATTTTGACGCATCGGACAAAAACGACAGTTTAGTTGCAAACGTGAAAATGGCGGAGGAGCACGGCATAAAGCGCATAATCGCAGACCCCGTGTTGAATGCTGTCGGATACGGAATTGCAGAATCAATATACAACTATTATCTGTTCAGACAGCACGATAAGAACACTGGCATACCTCTTTTCTTTGGCGTTGGAAACGTCACGGAGCTGATGGATGCGGATTCGGTAGGCGTGAACGCAACCTTAGCGGGAATAGCGTCTGAATTGAGTGCAGACATTCTTTTTACGCCGGAATACAGTGATAAAGCGAGGGGAAGCATAAGGGAGTTGAGGATAGCGTCAGAAATGATGGCACTCGCAAAAGCGCGTAAAAGCAGCCCTAAGGACCTTGGGCTCACGCTATTGATATTGAAAGAGAAGCGAAGAAAACCCGTCATCCAACTTCAAAATAGAGATAAGGGTATGGATAAAGATACAGATTCAGAACTTGTGGTTGCAAAAGGGGATACGAAGTGGAAACTTGACCCAAAAGGATGCTTTAGAATCGGTATTTGTGAAGTAGAGGAAGGAGGAGATAGAGATAGAAAAATATATGCGGAACATTTGCCTACCGGGAAGCGAATAGTAGGGGAAACGGCAAAGGAGGTAATGGATACGATCTTACGTTTGGATATGGTTTCAATGCTTGAGCATGTATCGTATTTGAGTATCGAATTGACAAATGCCGAGCTCGCACTGCGATTGAATCGTGGTTATGAACAGGACGAGGAACTGTTTTATAGTCATTCCAGGTAACAAATTACAATTAATAAACCACGAGAGCTCACAAGAAACCTTTTCTT
>JAYEII010000063.1:0-9737 GCA_034660015.1 Methanobacteriota archaeon
CATTAGCTCTTTTATACCGCATTTCACAGAATACCTGAAATGTCGCCTATGGGAAATTGAAAGATGGTGAGGGGAAAAATGGTGCTGTTAAATGAAATCACAGTTTATATAACTGCGAAAGTCAAGTAAAATGAAAAAGTTGCCAATAATATTAGCAGTGATAATGGTTTTGTCAGTGTTTGCAGTGGTAATGCCAACGAATGTAGCAGCTGAAGAAGAGATATATGCAGATGAAATTTTCGATGTTGATGTCGATGAATATCTTTACATAGATTTCCATGCGACAGAAGGCGTTGAAATCAACGTCGATATAACAACAGATTATGCTGTGGATATTCTGTTAATGGATTATGCTGATGCTTCAGATTATGCGGATGTTGTTGATTATGGAGGGACTTTCCACTATTACGTTGATGGGTCAGCATTGAATTGTGGAGGAATAACATATACATTCGTTATCCCAAAAACAGGAGACTATTATATCGTAGTTGATAATACCAATGTTCCAGATGATGGAGCTTATACCGGAGTCAAAGCAATAGGACACGTGAAAGTAACATACACACTAACGCCTACACCAGCAACTCCGACACCCTTTATAACACCTACACCTACACCTACACCCCCACCAACCCCCACTCCAACGTCAATCACGCCAAAACCCGTTACACCAACACCAGCTATTTCTACACCAACACCAGAAACACCTGAATTTGAAGCGATATTCGCAATCGCCGGATTATTGGCAATAGCATCTCTTTTGAGAAGGAGAAAATAAACTCCTTTCTCTATTTTTTAGCAGCCTACGGTAGGGATGCCTTGGAATTTCATTACGAGGTGGTGTAGGATGGGGCTGTACAGAACGCATAGGATGAATGACTCAATAAATGTTTAGAAGATTAGGGGTTTTAGTTTTTTACCCCCTTTTATTTTTATTTAAACAAGAATAGGAGAAGATGACTTATGGGGGCCAAAAAACTTGTAGAGATATGTGAAGGAAAGTTGAAAGTTGGAAGGAACGGTGAATTTTTCAGGTTAGCGAGGTATAGTTTTATAGGTGAATTTGGAGCGATCAGAGAAGGCATTCAAGAAGATAGTACATTTGATGATCCCGACGAAATAGAACGGTTCATCAAAGTTTGCGATAATAGGATAAATCGAGCAAGGATACTTCTAAACGAAATAGCAATGGTACTTGGTTTTGATTTAGCCGCCCTATCGATTGTTGCTGTTATTTTGAGTGGTAGGATTGGAAAAGAAGATAATCTAATCAGGGCTATATTACATGGAGACCCCAGTATTACTTTTCTCGTCATATTTCTCCTTGCAAGTTCAATATTCTTATTGATATTACTTGTCCATTACAGAACACACGTACACGCTTGGACTGCATTCAAAGAGGGAGCTATTTTAAGTGAAAAATACACGCCACAAAGCCCAACACAAACCAAATAGATGCCCCTGAATTCATTCTGTAATTTAACAGTTTTTGACGAGAAGCAAAATTATAACACGAGATTACAATTTCTAACACCGCCCTGCAATCCTCTCGCGCACCGCAGCCACGATCACGGGCAATGCGATTGTAGCATCACAATAAACCGTAACTGCTTTCGCTTTCGCTCCTACTTTACCCCACGATTTCGCTTCTTCTAACGTTGCACCGCTCAATCCGCCGTTCTCTGGCGTATCGGTAGTTATCTGAATGGCGTAATCGAATCCCTCTTGCTCGCGTGGCGCAATCAAAGCGGTCTGGAATATAAAGTTCTTTGGCACACCGCCACCGAGTATTATCGCACCCGTGCGCTTCGCCTCGCAGAAAATATCCACCAACTCTTTCATATCGCTGAATGCATCCACCTTCAATGGACGCGTTTGTTTATATATCCATGCGTGTAGCCCAATCATAGAATCGGCAATTGCGGGACAAAATACGGGAACGTCGCTATCCACTGCGGCTCTCAGTATAGAATCGTGGTCCGAGAGATTTTCTCCTATCGTTTTTGTCAGCTCTCTTATACTGTAACTGTAACCCCTATCATGGTTCTCGCAATCGAGCGTATCAAAAACCATTCTTAAAAAAACCTCTAACCTTGCGAATGCTTCCTCATGCACTATCACGTCGTATATTCGCTCCAACCCCTGCTCTCTCAGCCATATATCGTCTATTGGTGCTGGGGTTTCAGTTTCAGTTTCAGGCACCATCTCGGCATTCGTCTCTGCACTTGCAGCCAGACCAGAACCTCCTTTCACGTCTATTTTATAGTGATGGTCGCCAAGAGCTTCTATAATGTCGTGCACGAGGTTTGCACCCGTTGTTACCACCACGTCCACCTCTCGCTCTCGCACCATCTCTGCTATCACATTTCGCATTCCTGCGGGAACCAGAGCACCGGCAATACCGATGAATTTTGTCGTTTCCTCCGTCTGCATTTCTTCGTATATGTCCGCCGCTATTGCTAATCTGCCGGCACCGAATGCACAGCCCCCAAACGCTCTTACGAGGTCATCTACACTCATACAAACCCTTACAGGGCTTGCGGGGTCGTGGGGCAGAGCCCCACACTTACCTATTCTAACGCCTTTCACTTCTTTTAATTGCATTTCCTTTAAACTTACCATCGTCGCACACTTTTATTTATAACAGAGATAAATAAATAATCTCTGGGGCTGTAAGGTAGCCAGGCTATCCTCCCAGCTCGGGGAGCTGGTAACCGGAGTTCAAATCTCCGCGGCCCCATCCCCTATTGGGAAATCCCAAATCCCAAACAAAAAAAGTGTTGCGAGGTGAAATAGAAGCGATGGCTGTATCGAAATACGCGTATGTATATGCGAGGATAAGGGCGAGGATGAGCGAACTTATGGACGAGAGAAGACTAAGAGAACTCGTAGATACTCGCAGTGAAGATTTCTTGTCTTCACTAATGGATACTACCGCAGCGTACAAAGATAAATTAACAAAAGCGGCTTTGGTAGGTGTAGAAGCAAGAAAAATAGAGATAACGCTGAAGGAAGACTTGATTGACCAGTATTTAATGGTGATAAAATCAACGGAAGGTGCAGGTGCGATAAGGGATGTTTTTGTGGAATTCCTCAGACGATTGGAGGTAAAGAATCTGAAAGCAGTTATCCGAGCTAAAGCTGCGGAAGTCCATGGAATTGGAACAGGAACAAGCACCGCAGAAGCCCCTATGTTTTTCCCGGTTGAAGATTTCTTCAAACGAAGAATAAGCAGGTTGACCGAGGCGGACTCGATAGAAAACGTAATAAAACAGTCGGAGAATCCATATAAGCGTGTTTTAGAAGATGCTTTACCGGAATATGAAAAAAGCAAGCGGGTTTTAATCCTCGAGAATGCCCTTGATGATGAAATCGCGGCTGCCATACGAGAAAAGGTAGAACGGCTGAGCGGAGCGGATAAGGAAATAGCAAGAAAAATTGTTGGGACTGAACTTGACCTTACGAATCTCATGATTTTGCTGCGCTGCAAATCCGAAGGGATTGCGGAAGAGGAGATAAGGAAATATCTTTTGCCTGATGGATTTAGTTTTGATTTTAATCTTGATGTCGGTGCAATGAATGATTCGATTTCCGCGGAGAACGTGAGCAGTGCCGTTCAGTTGATGCCCGCTTCGGCATATAAGGAAGTGTTAACCGGGGCTTTATCGTCTTATGAGGCGGAGAAATCACTTATTCCTTTTGAGAATGCCCTCTCGCGATATTTTTTGGTAACGATAAAAAACACACTGAGAGGTTATCCTATCAATATTGGCATGATTATCGGTTTCCTTTACCTCAAAGAAATAGAAATACGGAATCTCTGCACCATTGCCGTCTGCAAAGAGAACGAGATACCTGCAGAGGAGACGATGAAGATGGTCATGCTGTGATTGTTTAGCTCCTTTTATAACCACAAGATTATTAAAAGGAACTCAACATCAACGAAATTTTTAAAGCTGTTTTTCTTTTCCGTAAACGCTTTTCTTTTTCTTAAAAGAAAAGGGTTTATTGGTGAACTTGCACACCCTTTACACTCTCTATCCGCCCTATCTCCTCTATTAACTCTCCTGGTATGTCCCTATCAGTAATAATTGTAAGTTTTGGGTCGTCCACGAGATACGGGTCATCGCTAACTGCTTGTCTTATGCCAAACCCCTGCTTTGCTATTACCGTAGCAACTTCGCCAAGTATCCCCTTTTCTTTTGCGTCCCGGGGATGTATTATAATCACCGTGAGCCCCAACAAAGGAGCGATGTCAGCAAGAAAGGCAATCGAACGAATATTTCCAAATAGCTCTTTTAATTCCGGCTGATTTAAAATCCGCCTCACGGTCATATCCACCACCCGCCTGTCTACACCTGCCTCGTTTGCTATCTGTGCATGGGGTATCTTAATCGCGCCAGATACCACTCTTCCCTCTGGACTTACCTGAAAACCCCGTTCCAATAATAACTCTATAACTCTCTTTTGCGATGGAAACCGCTCAAACTTCTCTACTACCTCTCTCCACATCGTCTTATCGAAAATCCCAATACTATGCGTAATTTCCTTTTCCGAAAACGCTTTTCTTTTCTGCGAAGCTTTTTTGATAAAACTTTTCTTAAAAGTTTTAAAGAAAAGGGTTTACCGGTATCCCCTTTTCACTATCGCCTCTCTCGTTTCGTTTAATGCTCTTGTTGCCGCATCCACCTTATTTCGCACTTCCTCTTCCACGGATTGCAAACTCACGCGTAAAGACCGCTCCTTCTCATTTATCGCCTCTTCCATTCTTCTTAACCGCTCACCCACGCTTAAAAACAGTATGGCTAACATCCCTATCAATATCACTGCTGACATTACAATCACCGGGTCATCCTTTGGACTACCTCCATATACTAACTTGTACACCAGCACAAAGGCAGAAAAGACCATCACAACCGAAAATATTATGTCTCTTGTTTCCATATTTCAACACTCCTCCCCTCGCTTTCTTTTTCCTCCTTGTTTCTTATTCCTTATCTGTAACATAAAAACCTAATTCTTCTTTTCCTATTTAAATATATAACCCCTCAGATCACACAGATTTTCACGAGAGAATAGAAAATAAATTATAGACTCAGATTAACACAGACAAGATGAAAAGAGCAATGCCGTTAAAAATAGTCCACCAAAAAAAACTTATTGTTTTTCTTTTAGCACAAACCTTTCTTTGAAAAAGAAAGCTTTACCAAAGAAACTATTTTTTTAGTAAAGGTTTTTGCTTGCAAAAAAGAAAAAGTGTTATGCAAACGAAAAAGACGGCACTCATCCTGGCAGGTGGCAAAAGCCAGAGATTTTATCCCCTCGATAAGTGCTTCATTACCTTAAACAATAAGCCGCTCATACAGCATGCCATTGACCGAATATCAAGCGTGACAGAGGAGATAATAGTGGCAGCACGAGATGAGGAGCAGGGAGAGGGGATAAAAAAAATAATCGAAAATAGCAATAAAATCGCTTTTGTCTTTGATTCTTCGGAAGGCGCTGGTCCGCTTGCAGGTTTTCTATCGGGTTTAGAAAGGGCTTCTTTTTCTTATTCCATCGTCATCGGCTGCGATATGCCTTTTGTAGACCCCGCGGTTGCAAAATTTCTGTTTGAAATCGCCTCTTCGGTGGGATACGATGCAGCAGTACCGAAATGGGAAAACGGGATGTTAGAGCCTTTGCATGCGGTGTACCAAAATGCGCCGATGCTGGCAGCGATAAAAGAGGGGGTGAGAAAAGGGGCGGGGAAAATTTCCGATGTCTTATTGCAACTCCAAAATGTTTATTTCTTACCCGTAGCGAGAATAAGGGAAACAGACCCCGGTTTAAAGACGTTCACAAATATTAATACGACAGAAGAGTTGAAAAAAATAATTGCTTGAAATACGTCCAAAAAGGTGTTTTCTCACAGTTCTTTATCTTTACCTTCCCCTCTTTTATCCCGCTCAGTGTTGCGTCCAGCAGCATTTTTTGTTCGAATTGCTGCTCTATTTCTACCTTTACCGTCGCAAGACCTACGCATTCCGCAGAATGCGCATCGCTTCCTGCAACGGCGGTGATATTTCTACGAGCTGCCTTTCTTCTCGCTATTTCGTTCGCAACGCCGGAGAAATGCCGGGAATTGAATATTTCTATTGCATCTATGTCCAACTCGGAATGCACGCAAAGGTCGCCAATGCTGTGGCGGAACGGATGGTAAGGATGCGGAGCAATAATTACAACCGTGCTATTCTTCTTCTCTTTCTGCCTCGCTATTCGTATCGTTTCCCATGGCGATAACCCCTTTGCTATTCCTTCTTCCAGACCGAGCACGATTAAATGCCCTTTTGAAGTCGTTACTTCTATACCAGGGATAATAATTAAACCCAACTCGTTATCAGCGACGTATTTCTGTGCCGCATACGAACCGTTCATCGTGTCGTGGTCACAGATTGCGATACCATCAAGCTTTTTCGCTATCGCACTATCTACTATCTTCTCAACCGAATCATGTCCATCATGCGAGTAATTCGTGTGCACGTGCAGGTCGAGTGTTAAGGACAGCGTTGAAGACATCGTTCGTCGTGATTAATACAAACTTTTTTGCTTCGCAAAAACCTTTACTAAAAAAATGCTTGCGCTATTTTTGCTTCGCAAAAACCTTTACTAAATATACAAACAAACATAAAAGTATGGCGGTACTAGAAACAGCGACAGCGACAGTGCAAAGTTTGATTTATCATGAATATTTTCACTTCTTCTTAATTTTGATAAGCTTCCTTCTTCTTGCCAAGATAGCTCATTTTATCCTGGTGAAATACATGAGAGAACTTGCAGCTCGAACAAAGACCGATATTGATGACATCATCTTGAAAATAGTTACAAAACCGGTGTGCATTTTTATCATGTTTGCTGGTTTGTATTTCGCATTGAAATCTCTATCTGACCTTGAAAAGTATTCCGCGGAGATTGGAGGGATATTTTTCGTCGGTAGTATATTGCTGCTGTCTCTGATTGTATCACGAATTTTGGGCGTGCTGGTAAGTCACTGGTTGAGGGTGCAGAAGAAATATGAGAAGATGCCGAAATTGATGGGCAACGTAGTTGCGATTGTTATTTATCTAATGGCTTTTTTAATGATTCTGGACCATTTTGAGATAGAAATAAGCCCTTTACTTGCGGCTTTTGGGTTGGGTGGTTTAGCAGTTGGGCTGGCTTTACAAAACACGCTTTCAAACCTCTTCGCGGGATTACATATTATCTCTGACCGACCAATAAATTTTGGAGATTATATAGAGATAGAGGGAGGAACTTCAGGTTTTGTCGAAGATATTGGCTGGCGGTCCACGAGGGTGAGAACCCTGCCAAATACGCTTGTCATCGTTCCAAATTCAAAACTCGCGGAAAGTGCAATCACAAATTATTCGTTGCCGGTGCTTGAGATGTCCGCGGTAATTCAATGCGGCGTTGCTTACGAGTCGGATTTGGAAAAGGTGGAGCGGGTCACGATTGACGTAGCGAAGCAGATACTGGAAACCGCCCCGGGAGCGGTTAAAACCTTTGAACCTTTCATCAGGTATCATACGTTTGGCGACTCGAACATCAATTTCTCGATTATTTTGCGGGTGGAGGAACCTGCGGCTAAATATATTGTTATACATGAATTTATAAAAGCGTTGAAGGCACGCTACGACAAAGAGGGGATTGAAATATCGTGGCCCGTGAGAAAAGTGTATTACGGGGAATAGAACGGCGCTCTTTATGTGTGGCAGCATTGTCCAAAAATTTAGTGATTTATCCACCGCGGAGAGCGCAGAGTTTTAGGAGACTGTTTCAATCCTTGCTGACTTTCCTGATGGCTCTGCGTTCTCCGTGTGCTCTGCGGTAAAATTTAAAGGTATTAGGAGGTCGCACAAAACCGCAATCACCCTGTCCATCTGCTCTTTACTTATAACCAGCGGTGGCACCAACCGTATCACGGTATCAGAAGTGCAATTTATTAAAATCCCGCGTTCAATCGCTTTATCTACTACTGCACCACAGGGCTTCGTTAATTCTATCCCAATCATCAGCCCTTTTCCTCTTATCTCTTTCACTATCGGATTAGAATATAGCCCTATCCCCTCGTCATGAACCTTTTCCATGAAATACGCACCCAGCTCGCTTGACTTTTCTACCAACCCTTCCTCCTCTATTGCCTGTATAGATGCCAATGCCGCTGCACACGCCAGTGGATTGCCACCAAAGGTTGACCCGTGCTCGCCCGTTTCAAATTCTATTCCCTCTTTTGCGAGCATTGCACCTATTGGGAACCCAGCACCCAGCGCTTTCGCTACGGTCATTATATCGGGCTCTATGCCCTCGTGTTCCTTGCAAAACCATTTACCGGTACGACCAAAACCCGTTTGTATTTCATCCAAAATCAGCAAAACGCCTTTCTCACTGCATATTTCCCGTACCTCGTTCAAATACCCCGCAGAAGGAACTACTATTCCTGTTTCTCCCTGGATGGGTTCTAATATAACCGCAGCAGTGTTGGTGTCTATTGCAGCTCTGATTGCATCGGCATCGTTGTATGGCACAAAGTCCACGCCGTCCAGCAGTAGAGGTTCAAATACACCTCTTAATTTGCTTCCAAACGTTATGCTTAACGACCCGAGCGTTCTACCGTGAAAACTGCCTTCCGCAGCTATGAACTTACGCTTCCCTGTCGCTTTACATGCTAGCTTCAATGCAGCTTCCACACTCTCCGTACCGGAATTACAGAAAAAGACCTTGTCCATACCGGTTATCCCCGAAAGTTTCTCTGCAAGCTGCACTTGCGGTTCCGTGTAATATAAGTTCGAGGTGTGCATGAGCTTCCCCGCCTGCTCTTTTATCGCATTCACCACTGCAGGATGGCAGTACCCAACCGCGTTTACGGCAATGCCTCCGACACAATCTATGAACTCACGACCAAAAAAATCTTTTACTGTCGCTCCTTTTCCCTCTTGTAGCACTATTCGCGGTCGTTTGTACGTCTGCATTATGTATTTCTTTTCCTTCTCGAAAACCTCTTCTGGGGATGAAAACATCTAACTCACCTCTTTTCGCGAGAGCCTCGCTTCACTCATTAAATTTATATACGGGTATTATCTTAAATATATACGGTGTTGAAAATGGCATTAATCATAGAAACGCTTTTATCAACAGGTCCTCTTCCTACACCTCTGGAAAGAGCAGTGAGGGCATGTTTAGAAGTGCGAAAGATCAATTTCTCACAGGCATATGAGTTGCTGGATGGGACGATTGTTACCGGGGAGATATTGGAGATAAAAGGAGGAGGATTGACAGACAAAGAGAAAGAAATCGTAAAGGAAATAGAAGGGAAGGGAATAGAATTTATACTATGGGTATCTGCTCTTGGAAGTATAGATTGGCTGTATATTTCCAAAAATTCCTGGCTCATCTTCAGGGATTATGCGATACTTCCGGGAATGGGATACATGCTTAAAGTGAAGCTGACAGAAGCAAAGTCTGAAGGAAAAACAGTGCCCATATTCCCGAAAAGGGATGTTATAGAAGGATGAATGTTGATGAAGAACTTATTTCAGAAATCGAAAAAAGAAGAAAACTTGCTGATCATTACTCTCTAAAATCCAGGGTAGTTTCCTGTATCAGTTAAACCTCCCATCATCACCTCTGTTTCTATTTTAATCCACTGTTACGATGTAACACAGCCGAACACCCCTACATTTTCTCCGATACTGCCTACA
>JAYEII010000064.1:0-5031 GCA_034660015.1 Methanobacteriota archaeon
CCGCCGATTCCAAACATACCACTCATAAAACCCGCGAAAAGACCGATACCGATGTAAATGATGATTAATGTAGTTTGAGGCATGTGAATTCATTAGACCGAAATACACGCCTTTGAGCGTTCTAAACCGAGCAACATGAGCAACTTCTCCCTGAACTCATTCACTTCCATACTCGTTCGCTTCCTTGGTCTCGGTATATCAATATCGAGGCACTTAACAAGACAACCCGGTCTCGAGGACATCACCGCAACTCTATCTGCGAGGTACACCGCTTCGTCAACGCTATGAGTCACGAACAGAACAGTTTTCTTTGTTCTTTTCCAGATTTCCAGCAGCTCTTCCTGAAGTATGTTTCTCGTTTGCGCATCCACCGAGCCAAAAGGTTCATCCATTAATAAAATAGATGGCTCCGTAGCAAGAGCTCTCGCAATCGCTACTCTTTGCTTCATGCCCCCTGAAAGTTCGTATGGGTAATGGTTTTCAAAACCTTGTAGTCCTACAAGCTCTATGTATTTCTCTGCAACCTCTCCCCGCACTTTATCCCCCACTCCTTTGATTTCCAGTCCGAATTCCACGTTCTTCAAAACCGTTCGCCACGGGAATAACGAAAATTCCTGGAATACCATTCCCCTATCAGGAGAAGGTCCTTTCACCTCTTTTCCATCTAAAATAATCTCCCCACTGCTCGGGTGGTCTAAACCCGCTACCATTCTCAGCAACGTTGTTTTCCCACATCCCGAAGGACCAATAATACACAAAAATTCCGCTGGCGTGACTTCTATACTAATATCTTCCAATGCCCCCATTTCCCCTTCTTCTGTGCTAAACGTCTTCGTTATATTCCGAATCTCAAGTTTGTGGTTCATTTTAATCTTTTTTACTTCTTATTTCATCGTAGAAGCTGGTATCAAAAATATCCTCTTCTTCAAGTACTTCAATTCCCCTCTCTTCATATCTCTCCCTGTTCAACTCGTAAATGACCCTCGCATATTCGAGCCCGTCCTCTATCTCTGCATGCGGGTTGTGAATCCAGTGCATACCAGTTACGTTTAGAGAGTGCATTATCGTTTTTACATTTATATTGTACCGCTTCCCAAAGATTTCCGCTGCTTCGTCAGGGTACATATTTATGTACTCGGTGGCGCGAATATGTGTTTTGATTATTTGCTTAACCACCTCAGGATGTTCTCTAATTGTTTCTCCACTTGTAACTAAACAGCAGCATGCATGATGCTGCCACATCTCGCCTCCCACTATCACAATTATTCCATATCCTGCCTCTTCGATCATTGAAGGATACGGAGTGCAGATAAAAGCAGCATCTACTGCTTTACTTCCAATAGCTGTGACCGCATCGCTCGGTCCCATTGCTTTTATATCTACATCCTCTTCCGGATCTATCCCGTTATCCAAAAGCCACTTTGAGAGAATTGTATGCGGAATCGAACCAGGAGGGTAGGTTGCTATTGTCATATCTTTTAAAGAATGGGGCCCTTTATATTTATCAGCAAGGTCCGAACGAACAACTAATGCGTCTCCCTGGGTCTCCACACCTGCAATTAATTTTGCATCTAAACCCTCATACATAGCGGAAATTGGTGGTGCCATACCTACATAAGCCATATCGATGTCCCCAGCAAGCATTGCGTGCATCTCTGAAGGTCCAGTAGTAAACTCTTTCATTTCGACCTTTTCTATGCCAAATTTCGCAAGGTCCTGTTCCCACCATCCTTTTTCGGATGCCAGTATCGCTGCTGTGTGATGGTTGATTGGTTGATATCCTATGGTGAGCTTTGTAGGCGCAGCCAGAAGATAAAAATGAGCGCCAATAGCAATTACTGCTGCTGCAATTATTATCCCAACTGCTATAACTGCTATCTTTTTCATGTTACTTCTTTCCAAGCACCTTTCTAAATACCATATTTCAACAACTCATGTAGAGGGAAACAGCCGTTACACCTTCCACAACCTGCTTTCGTTTTTAATGGGTTCAATCCATAATCTCTAATCGTATCTAACCATGCTTCATAAACCACAATTGCGTCTTCCAAAGTAGGAGGCTTCTTTCTTTCATAATCCGCACCATACAATGGTCTGAAGGGTTTTGGCAAGGGTACTGCTCCCGCTTCTGCTATCGCTTTGATCCCTTCAACGGTTTTCTCCTTTGGTTCGAGTCCTATCAATATCCACGATTCCACTTGATTCTCTCCAAATATCTCTATGGCTTCTCTCATAGCCTTTAAATAATCAGCTGCCGAATTATCCCTATTTTTTCCCGGAATTACTTCTTTTCTTGCACTCTCATCATAAACCTCTAAATTAAAACTGATTTCCGTAGTACCCGCAGAATAAAGAGTTTCCATTTCCTCGGGTTCAACTGGACAAATTTGTATACCAATCGGGAGTTCACTAACTGCTTTTATAGCAGAAATTGTCCCTTCATAATCTCTTACTGCATTTTCCAGCATCCCAGAGTTTATGTTTATATCTTTTGGTTCCACGTATTTCTTCCTTTTTTCAAGGTCTTGCTCTGAAAGGTCTGGATTGTATTTATCTTCAATATCATAGTACGCCCTGAGTTCTGAAGTCTTTTCTATTTCCTGTATTGCTCTTGCAATATCTTCCGGTTTATGACTTACCACCTCTTCACCAACATCAATTATACAAAACTTACATCCTTCGCCATGCTGCTTATAACTGCAGAAATTTGACAATAGCGTCGCAAGAGAATCTTTTCCATGCAATTGTATCTCGTTGAATGGAGGGGTAGAATGCCATTTTGGTTCCCTTAGTGTAGCGCCGATAGCTTTTTTACCATTCTCCAATATCCAGCCTTTGTTATCTATTATCTTGAATTCAAAAGGTGATTCTTCCAGGAAGGGCTGTAAAACGCCTATATTACAGGGTTCTCCAGAATCTAAAATGAAGTCTTTACCACTTCCCGCAACCCCCGCTCTTGACTTCCCGCCCCCAACGTATTCATCTGGTACTATCTCAGGGTAATATCTCGCATTTGGATTCACTTTTAGCCCTTTGCAGAGCAAGCCAATTTTCAACCGGGTAATATCTTTATTTCTCATTTCACTATCCCCTTCTTCCATTTTAATAGTTTATCCTCTACAAAATGCCTGAATAAGCGGTCTAAGCACAGCGCTACCAGCCCTAAAACAAGCATGTACGCTACCACGTAGTCCATCTGATGTAGAAAATAAAATTTCTGGAATAGGCGATAGCCAAGTCCACTATCGCTAACTCCGAACATTTCCGCTGCGACTACACACATCCATCCAACCCCCATTCCAACTCGAGTGCCGGTAGCAATAGAAGGAAGCGCATAGGGAAAAGCAACATATTTTATCTGCTTTTTATCGCTTATGCATCCTAACACTTTTCCCGTCTCCACCAATACCTTTGGCACATTGCGAAATCCAGTATAGCTGTCAATTAAGATTGGGAAGAATGCGCCGATGAAGATGATAAATCCCGCGGCATAGTGCGTCAAATGGAACCAGATCATTGCGATGGGTATCCAAGCGAGAGGAGGTATTGGTCTCAGAATTTCAACGATTGGGTCAATAGCTTTGAATATGTTCCTGGACCACCCCATACCAATTGCCAGAGGAAGTGCTGCAGCAAAAGCCAATCCCAGCCCTATACCAAAGTGCAGTAGGCTGATGAGCACATCAGCTATTAAAACATCCCTAAGCGCATAAATGGAAAAAATAACGGCTGAGAAGCGTGGCAAAAATAACGGATTTTTTATCACGTATCCCGCCGTAAACTCCCAGAGGAGGAGGACTGCGGTTAGAGGAACTAACCACAGCCATTTTTCTTTTGTCGGCAGCTTCATCTTTCCCTCGTTACCTCGTCATAGAAGCGGGTATCAAAGATGTCTTTTTCTTCAAGCACTTCAATACCCATTCCCTCATATCTCTCTCTATTCAGTTCGTAGATCACCTTCGCGTATTCGATGCCCGATTCCACCTGAAGATGTGGGTCGTGAATCCAGTGCATATCTGTTGCGTCTATCGAGTGCTTTATCGTTGATACATTTGCGTTTTCCCATTTTGCATAAATCTCTGCCGCTTCTTCGGGATGTGCGATTTCGTATTCCGTGGCACGTATATGTGTTTTTATTATCTGCTTCAGCATCTCCGGGTGTTCTCTAATCATTTTCCCACTCGCAGCTAAGCAGCAACATGCGTGGTCCTGCCACATCAAACCCGACCATTCAACAATTACTCCATTGCCTTCCTCTACGATTATCGTTGGTGTTGGACTGGGAAGAAAGACAGCATCCACGGTTTTGGCTCCGATAGCGGTAGCGGCATCGCTTGGACCCATTGCCTTTATATCTACATCCTCGGTCGGGTCTATTCCGTTATCTAAAAGCCATTTCGAAAGGATTGTATGCTGAATCGACCCGGGTGGAAAGGTGGCGATTGACTTGCCTTTTAAAGAAAGAGGCCCCTCGTATTTATCGGCGAGCTCTGAACGGATAACTATCGCGGACCCTTGAGTCTGGACGCCTGCAACTATCTTTGCATCTAAACCTTCGTACAGAGCGGCAATAGGTGGCGAAACTCCGACATACGCTACGTCAAGGTCTCCGGCAATCATTGCATGCATCTCTGGAGGTCCCGAAGGGAATTCCTTCATTGTAACTTTTTCTATACCAAATTGCGCGAGATCCTCTTCCCACCATCCGTTTTCGGATGCTAACATCGCTGCAATTTGATGTGTGCTTGGTTGATAGCCAATGTTGAGTGTAGTCATCTTTGCTGGTTTTTCTTCTATGCACCCAATTCCAAAAACCACTACTGCAATTATTCCTACAGCCATTATTCCCCCTATAATTGCGGTTCTCTTTTCCATACTAATCACCTCCTAAATTTTTCCATTCTGTACTATCAAACATTTTTTTATACACAAATATTTTTTCTTCTTGTCCGTATTTAAATGTTTCTATTTTTGTCTATTAAATTGTCTTATTGTATAACAAACCCGCAAAATATGAATGAGAGATAATTC
>JAYEII010000064.1:5131-9637 GCA_034660015.1 Methanobacteriota archaeon
TATCGCTAAAGTATAGCCTTCATAAATCTTCTCTTTATTTGCTCTGGTGTCAATTTTATGTTCCCTACTGTGGGGCTCTGCCCCATGATGCCCGGTTTCACTATTACATGAATGAATCTCGGTCCTTTATTGTCATACAAACCCTCGATAGTTGAGCGCAACTCCTTCTCGGTGTGTACTTTTTTTGTTTCCTTTATTCCTGCACTTATCGCCATTAATTCCATATCCACTTGTGAATAAGCATTCGTCAACTGGTCCCCTGTGCTTCCTAATGTGCCATTATCCAGACAAAAAATGGAGAGATTTTTTGGGCTTTCCGCTGCTATTATGGGCAATACACTGGTTGCTAACAAACTCCCATCACCGTCGAGAACAACCGTTTCTCTTTTCGTTTTTAATGCCATTCCCAAGCCTATTGAAGACGCCTGACTATAACTGCCCAGCATATAAAAATTCCGCTCTCTATCACTAATCTCATACAATTCCTTGCTTGGTATGCCAATATTGGAGACAATCGCTTCTTCATCTAAATATTCTGCTATTGTTTTTATTGCATCGTATCTCGTCATCTCTGGCTCGTGAATCGTTTTTTTATATTCCAGGATAGTTTCCCTTTCTCGTTTTGGAAAATGCACCATGACTTCTGCTTTTTCTTCTCCTTCTCCTTCTTTCTGCCAAGTTTTTGGGGAAATCAATGCAACGTGAGTTCCATTATTTTCATACGCATCGCAAATAACGTTGTCTATCAAATCTATTTTGGAATTGTCATCTATTACCGTGTAGGGAATATCAAACGCTTTTAACATCCCGGGTAGGTTTTTATTAAACGGTATTTGAGCTGGTATCTTTTCCTTATAAACGCCTCTCCAACTCGTTATTATCGGCAAAGGCAGCTCGTAGGTTCTGGTAAGGGACATTAACGCATTCATGGAATTGCCCAATCCGGAACTTTGCATAACTATCGCGGGTTTTCCAAGAGCGAGATATGCACCAGCACATATTCCAATCCCATCTTCTTCCTTGTTTATAGCGACCTCGTGAAAGTGTTGAGGAATAAGACAAAAAAGACTTTTGGCTTTACCGCATGGTAATGTTGCTACAATATCTATTCCGTTATCTTTCATTATTTCTATTATCTTCTCTTCTATTTCGCGCATTTTTTATTGTATATAAAGTATAACATCTACCTATTTAGGACGCAGATTTACACGGATTTACGCAGAAAACTATTTCCTCAAAACACGATAGAAGATTCTAATAATCTCCTCCGTCTATTAAACCTTATATTTAAAATCCTGATTATCCGCGTTCATCTGCGTCCGATTATCAAAAATTGTTCTTTCTTGTTTGTAATTTGGTGCTTGGTGCTTGGAATTTTTACTGCGCTATACAAATAACTCCTCCTTTTAGTACAGGAACGACATTATATTTGTCTATCTGAGAAACAAATTCAACATCCTTCTTATAGCTGATTTCAATCAGATATTTTGCGGTGTTACAGCGGCTGATGCACTCCTTCAAATACGCCTTGTTTATCTCCAATCCATCATTTAGAGTGCTGTAAAGTGCCATTGCAACTGCAAGGTCCTCTGTTATTCCATGCGTGCTTCCCACAACCAGTAAATTCGCACTCTTACCCCTATCTTCTAATTCGTGCTTAACGGCAGTTAAATTCAAGCTTGAGCAGATGAACGCACTTTCTGCTTTAGTCAGTATTTCAGTGCTATTAGTTGTTTTTAAGGCAATTTTCTCGATGTTCGATTGTTCAATATACCTGAGTAACTCAACGGGAGAATTACCCAGGTCAAAATCGGGCAACTTCACTCCTTTATCTTCCCCCGCCAGGATATATCCCTCTTTTCTTAATCCAGGAGCCATTTCTTCACTATTTACAGGTATCACCTCTTTTACGCCGTTTGCCAGAGCTGTAACAATTGTGCTCGATGCTCTTAATACATCAATGACCACAAGGATTTCCTCTATCTCGGTAACCCCTCTGCGCAGAATATTATCGCCACCGATAGTAATTTTAAATTTAGAGTCTGCCAAGTGTATCACCCCTCAGTCCTCTTCTCAACGTTTCCAGTGGAATCACATCTTCTGGCTTTATATTGCCAAGGTTAACTTCGGGACTGAGATTAAGTATAAAATAAACCTGCTGGCTCTTTTCCGGTGCTTCAAACATGATCTCTCTCACTCCTATCCCCTCTGTGAGCCTCTTTACCATGTCTTCCTTTATCTTCCCCTCCTTATCATAGACACCTATACCTTTTCCTGATTCTCTTGCCTCTATTATTACTTTTGTTGCTCCCGCATCAAGATCACTTTTTGCTTCCTTTATTCGGTAATCTATCATAAGCCCTGCATCTTCACGTGGATCCTTCTTCCCCACCTCTGTAAATACCTCAAATCCCTTATTTTTACATTTTCTTATTATTTTGCTTCTTTCTTCCCTGCTAATCCGTATAGAACCATCTGATATTTCAACAGAGCTAAGACCTATCTGATGGGCATACTCAAAAAATACATCTATTTTCCTCTGCAGATAGGCAATCTCAAACAGTGTCCCGCCATTGCTTACCAGGATGCTGTTGTCCGTATAGAGCTGTATCTTTCTTCTGACTACCTCTTCCGAACAGAGTCTATGCGTGCCCCAGCCCAGCTTAATTATATCTATATATTCGGATGCGTATTCCATCAAATCTTGCGCGGCATGATAACCTAAACCCTTATCCAGCACCATTGTAAGCCCTATATCTCTCGGCTTTTCTGTTCTATTTGCAATGTCTATCATTTCAAATGCCTTTCTTGTCATTGTAGATATAGTATGGCTTTTTTCTATTTATTTTTGTATCTAACGTATAATTTTTGCCACAGAGTACACAGAGAGCACTGAGTATTTACACTCTGTGTCCTCTGTGGTCTCTGTGGCTAATTAACCATTTTTGAATATTTCTCGTTTCTTGACCTCATTTCCACCCCTCAAATAATCAACTGGTTCTGTGAGCAAGAATTCTTTTTCTACAATCTGATTTTTCAATTTTTTCGCAAGCTCGTTCGCTTTTGACCTGTTTGACTGTCTTAACGTTATAGGAACCTCCTTATCATATATTTTAATACGCCCCAGGTTGCCTTTGAATGCACCTTCAGAGCATAAATATATGCAGGCACCGCAGTTAAAACATCTATTTTCATCAATGCCTTTTGACCTCGAAAAAGCATTGGTAGGACAGTATTTCTCCACATCGCATACATCACATTCAACACATTTATCAGCATCAAAATCAAAATGTATTTCTAAATCGGTATTTTGCCACACCGCAGCATAATCGCTCTCTACAAACGGTATTCTATCATGAATATCAGCTATTGGCAGCTTCACCTCTTCATCCATAATCTTAAGGTTAGAAAATACTTCGTCGTTAATTACTGGAATTGGAACAGCAATAGAAGTTATGCACTCCGGGCTGGTTGAAGTGACGAACCCACCCATAAAATCCGCATCCATATCGTGCATATCAGCAATCACCGAAAGATTTGGTTTTTCTTCGCTACTTCTCGTTCCTTCCCCAATTACGTATCCTGTTGCACCATTTACCATTATCTTTGTCCCAATACCAATTGTTTTTAGCAAAGGGTCGTTTTCCAAGGGGTTAATTTCTCCACTTCCAGTCACGGAAATTTCTTTGTAAGGTCCCTTTAATCCTGTAACCGAGAAAATACTTCCAACTTCTCCTTCTTCTGGATTCACGAATGCCATATAATTTTTAAATGAGCTGCGAGTGGTAATCATCCTGGCGAATTGTAAATCTTCTTTATTCACCACTCTTTTGATTATTTTATCGTTGGTTTTTACTTTTACTTCTATTTGTTTACCTTCCACTATTTCGCGAAATAGATGCCCGCCTCCATACTCATGGTTTGCACAGGCTGTTCCGTAAACGAATACATCCACAATTCCCAGCCTCTCATTTGGACATGGTCCCGGAAAAGCTGGAATATCGTTCAACCAGACCTTATCTGCTCTCTCAAATTCATTCCTTTCTGCTACGGGTATGGATAAAATTGCTGCCGTGCCGGACATTATGGCACATGTAGCACAAGTTACTACATCTACGCTTTCCGCGGTAGCCGGCTCTTCATTTCTCACTATCTGCTTAAATTCTTCAGCAGTAAGAACAATTGCCTCTCCTTTTTTTATCTTTTCGTTTATCCCGGCTACGGTCTTTCTCTTATCCATCTGTTTTAGTTTTAGCAAAAATGTTTCAACAATTAAAAAAGGATGCTAAGAAAAAGAAAATAATTTTTCGCAGAAAAAATCGAAAACTTTATATACGTTTATGCTATTGGTATAATGCTGCCCTGTACTTGAGTATGGGGTGTCTCTAAAAACCGATGTAGTTTCCTGAGGGATATTTTTGTCGGATTTGATATTTAAAAGCTTATATATTATCTGTTACAATGTAACAACTAATGAAAAAGGATAAAGTGATACTAACAAGGGTA
>JAYEII010000065.1:0-9633 GCA_034660015.1 Methanobacteriota archaeon
CGTTTCTCATCCATTAGATGTGAAAAAAAATATAAAAATGTGATTGTTTAAGATTGAAAGTTATATGCTCTCAGCGTGTTAGCATCGCCAACTTTGGTTTTGTGCTGTCTTTAAGTTTACGGAAATGCTTACAAAACCTATACCAAGGGGGTCCATTGTAGAAATACCAACAATTTCTGTTTTCGGTCCGATAAAACGGTGGAGATTGGTAGGGTACACAGTAACTACATTTCCCTCGCCAAACTCCTCAATCAGCAATGATTCGACTTTTCTCAAGCCATAAGGTGCGAACTTTGCGGTGCCATCCTGGTTGAAGGGAACAGGGGGATAAAGCTTTTTTCGAACGAGGAATTTGGGAAAACCCCCTGAAAAAGCGATAAATGGGTTAAGATTAAAATCGCTCATTTCAATCATTGAGGCGGTCAGAACTATCGGCACACCATCATTTTCAGGCATTTTGTCATCAAATCTTGTATGACTACATTTATACATATATATGAATTATTTGTAACATATATAAATGTTATAAAAAAGTTTTTATTATTACATTCTCGCATAATTAAAGGAGGTAAAAATCATGGAAGAAAAAGAGAGTGAAGTAACAAAAGCTGTTAGAGAAGCGGTGGTGAAAGCGGTTGAGAAAGGGGAAGACATAAAAGAAAAGGTAGTTGAGATTGCTCAGGATGCCGTTAAGAAGGCATTGGAGGGAGCCGAAGTTACGAGGGAGAAAGTGGAATCGGCGGCTAAAGATGCGATGAAAGGCGCAATCGAGGGTGCACGGAAGACGGAGGTGGAGGCTGCTGATGTCACCAAAGGGGCTGCCGAGGGCATAATCGAGGGAACGAAGCAGGCTGGTGCCAAAGCCGCTGACCTCGTGGAACATGCCGCAGAAGCAGCTCTGGACTCCGCAAAAGAAGGGGGCGATAAGGCGGTGGATGTGGTGAAGGGTGTCGTAAAAGGATTTCTTGAAGCAGTCAAAGAGGTCTTAGAGAAGAAGAAAGAATAAGAAAATGGCGATTCGTAAAATTGGTGTGATAAGCCGCACGTATCGCCATATCAACCGCTATCGGGAGATTATCGCAATATTAGTAAAGTATGGTTTTGGAGTGGTATTAGCGAAGCTGGAGTTACAAAAACATCTCGATTTCGGTAAGGGCTTTGTATTAGGGAAAAGTGCTGCAGAAATAGCGGATGTTTCGCACTGGGCTCGGGTGCGGATGGCGCTGGAGGAGCTTGGACCAACTTTTGTCAAGTTTGGTCAGATGATGAGCACCAGACCTGATATGATCCCCCACGAACTTATCACCGAACTGGAGAAGCTTCAAGAGGAGGTCCCTCCGTTTTCCACGGAAGATGCGAAGCGAATTATTGCGGAGGAATTGAACAGTTCAGTGGATCGTATCTTCATGGATTTTTCGGGTTCATCTATTGCTGCCGCATCTATTGCACAGGTGCATAAAGCAGTGTTGCCCGATGGAGAAGAAGTGGCAGTCAAGATTCAGCGTCCTGATATTGACAAAATTATCGAGGTAGACCTGGAGATAATGCTCCATCTCGCCACACTGGCGGAAAAATATCTTAAGGAGGCTGAAGCTATAGACATTGTGAAATTAGTAGAGGAATTTGCACGTGTGATTCGGAAGGAACTGAACTTCAGAATCGAGGCGGCATATATTGAGCGTTTTGCTAACAATTTCCAGGATGACACGACAATTCACGTGCCTAAGGTCTATAAAGGGTTCTCCTCAGGTAAAGTCTTGACGATGGAGTTTATCGGCGGGTACAAAGTCACGGATATTACAAAAACCGAGGTGCGTGAGCACGGAATTGACCCTAAAGTCGTGGCATCGCGGGGGTTGGACCTCCTTCTTAAACAGATTTTTGAACACGGGTTCTTTCACGCAGACCCGCATCCGGGAAACATCAGAGTTCTGGATGGCAATGTCATCTGCTTCCTTGACTACGGCATGATGGGTAAGCTGTCTGCACGTCATCGCGAGGACTTAGCTGACATCTTCATTGGGATAATAAGCCGAGATGAACATAAAATTACGAAAACAATCTTAAAGTTAACCGGGCGCAGCCATGTCCGAGATGTTGAGGAGTTAGAATCGGACATTGCCGAACTTATCGAGGTTTATGCTTATGGTTCACTAAAAGAACTTGAGATAGGGGGTGTTATAACCCACATGGGGGATGTGATCATCGAACATCATCTGGAAGGGCCTCGGGACTTCTACCTGCTTACAAAAGCACTGGTGACCATTGAAGGTGTGGGTAGGGAACTGGACCCAGAGTTCAATGCCGTGAAACACGCCGAACCGTTCGCCGAAAAGTTAATCATGGAACGCATGAGCCCCCAAAAGTTAATTGAAGATTTCTATCTCTCCGCTCTCGAAACACGCTTGCTGCTGCGTGACCTGCCCTCTGAGGCACGAGACATATTAACACTGCTAAAACAAGGCGAGGCAAAAATTAAATTTGAGCATAAAGGTCTTGATCCAATGCTTAAAACCCTTGACCAGATCACCAATCGTACGGTGTTTGCAATTGTTCTGGCTTCTCTCGTGATAGGTTCTGCCCTTATTGTTCTTTCTGGTGTTCCACCTAAATGGCATGAAATACCGGTTATTGGTATTATTGGTTTTCTTGGAGCAGGAATAATGGGTTTTTGGCTGTTATTCTCGATTTTGCGGCATGGGAAGATGTAGAAACACCTCTGTGGCACTGCAATAAAGAAAAAACCACTCATTTAAATCATTGAGGCTGTTAGAACTATCGGCACACCACCATTTTCTGGCATTTTGTCATCAAATCTTATATGAATACATTTATGCATATATATGAACTATTTGTAACATATAAATGTTATAAAAAAGTTTTTAGATACGGGACGGAGTGGATAAAATGAACCTGAGAGGATACCTCAAGATGCTGAGGGCCAAAGAATGGATAAAGTTCTTTACACCTATCCCGCTTATAGGAGCGATTTTAGCACATGCTACGCCCTTTGTTCTTATTTTAGTCGGCATAACCTTCTTCTGTGTGATAGGCTATGGGTTCGTCATAAACAACTATTTCGATGTTGAAATAGACAGGCGGAATACGAAAAAAGTCAGGATGGGTAAAAATCCACTTTCCGCGGGCAAAGTAACGAAAAAAGAAACTTTGGTGCTCATGAGTGTGCTGCTTGTAATTCCAATCACACTTTCCTGCTTTTTAACCCTAACCGGAGTTTTATTCACGGTGTTAAGTATTTCTTTCCTCACGCTCTATTCGGTAGAATACATAAGGCTTAAAGAAAGGTTTATTGTTGATATAATAACTCATGGACTGATGTTTGGCTTGTTTCCCTTTTTAGCGGGGTTTACGCTGGCAGGAGGTGATTTAAATACGCTTACAGTGTTGGTTGCCACCCTGTTTATGATAATTGGTTGCGAGGCGTTACTCACGCATCAAATAAAATTCAATGTGTTATCCAACCCGATAAAGTCAACGAAGTGATTGAGAGAATAGTGGATATTCTGCGACAATGAATTAATATTGTTTTCTAGTGAGAATCTGTGTAATCTTGTGGTAATAAAATAGCTAAATAAATACCCTTATTTATATTGGAGGAATCAGGCATTGGAGAAACAGAAAAGAGGGTATCAACTGTCAGCGGAACAGGTTTTTGACGCCTTGGAATCGGGCAGTGCGGGACTCAGCACCCGTGAGTCAAAAGCACGGCTTGAAAAATATGGCTATAACGAGCTGAAGTTCAAGAAGCGAAGCACGCTCATCCGGTTTCTGATGCAGTTTCACAGCGCTTTAATCTATATCCTGCTTGCTGCTGCCTTCGTTACCTCCATTCTGGATATGTGGATGGATACAGCGGTTATTCTGGCGGTGGTCTTTGCCAATACGATAATAGGATTCATTCAGGAAGGCAAAGCAGAAGCGTCGGTAGAGGCGCTGGAAAAGATGATGACGCCGGAGTGCACCGTGCTCAGGGATGGTGAGAAGAAGGTTATACCTGCACGTGAATTGGTTCCAGGCGATGTGGTTCTATTGGAGGGGGGAGACAAAGTGCCAGCTGATTTGCGGCTGTTCTACGCAAAGAACATGAGTGCAGATGAAGCAGCACTCACCGGAGAATCGGTCCCGGTGAAAAAGATTGTTGAACCCATCTCGAAGCCTGACCTATCACCCGCAGATCAGCGCTGCATGGCTTTCAGTGGCACTTTCATCACACGTGGATCTGGACAGGGCATTGTAGTGGGAACTGGTGAGCATGCAGAGATAGGGAGACTCGCAGAACTTATGAAAGCGACACGAAAAATCACCACGCCACTGATGCAGAAGATGGCGGATTTTACCCGGTTTTTGGTTATCGCCATCCTCGCAATCGCAGCTCTTAATTTTATACTGGCGTTATTATTTGAATTTCCGCTTGAGTATTCGTTCCTTGCATCGGTGGCTTTAGCGGTTGCAGCGATACCCGAGGGTCTGCCTGCTATATTGACCATTACCTTAGCCTTTGGTGTAACGGCAATGGCGCGTAGAAATGCGCTTATAAAGCGGCTGCCCGCGGCAGAAACGCTTGGCTGCACCACGGTTATATGCACCGATAAAACGGGGACACTTACCAAAAATCAAATGACCGTGTCGCGGATATACTGCGGTGGGAAGGAATACGAGGTGAGTGGTGTCGGATATGAACCTTCGGGGGAATTC
This sequence comes from Methanobacteriota archaeon, assembly GCA_034660015.1. Taxonomy (GTDB): domain Archaea; phylum Halobacteriota; class Syntropharchaeia; order Alkanophagales; family Methanospirareceae; genus QEXZ01. The sequence continues at coordinate 4,717 of JAYEII010000065.1, forward strand.
ATCTTCGATAACAGAGCAATTACCCCAGAAAAAGAGGGTGAAGAGCTGATTGAAACGTTGAAAGCCGGTTACCTGTGCAGCAACGCTTCCCTCGCTGAGAATAAGGACGAGGAAAGGTATAGCATAGTAGGAGACCCCACGGAAGGAGCTTTGGTGGTCTCAGCAAGCAAAGCAGGGATTACCGAGCACCTTCCCAGACTCGATGAGATACCTTTTGTGGCTGAGCACCAGTGTATGGCAACTCTGCACGAAGGTGCAAATAAGACTGAAAATGTAGTTTATGTGAAAGGTTCGCCAGAGCGGGTTCTGAGGATGTGTCAAAACCAGTTGGTCAATGGAAGTACAGCACCTCTACGCAGTGAGGAGATAATGGCAGAGGCGGATGAGATGGCAGGAGAAGCTTTGAGAGTCCTGGGTATGGCGTATAAACTCGTGCCGAATGGGGAAAGAGCGCTCAATTCTGATGATTTGAAAGGGCTGACTTTTCTCGGACTCCAGGGGATGATAGACCCGCCCAGAGAAGAAGCGATAGAGGGGGTACAGAAATGCAAGCGTGCTGGGGTCCGAGTAGTGATGGTTACCGGTGACCATGCGCAGACGGCAAAAGCTATTGCACGACGGTTAGGAATTGGCGAGGGTGAAGATAGGGTAATAACCGGAGAAGAGCTGTCACGAATGAGCGATGACGAGCTGTACGAAGTTGTAGATACCGTTTCGGTGTATGCCCGGGCTGCCCCGGAACATAAGTTCAGAATAATCAAACAGCTGCGTAGAAGGGGGCATATTATCGCCGCCACTGGCGATGGAGTAAACGATGCACCTGCGTTAAAGGCTGCGGACATTGGAATTGCTATGGGGATAACCGGAACTGAAGTGAGCAAAGAAGCCGCGGATATGATTCTAACGGATGATAACTTCGCCAGCATCGTGTCAGCGGTAGAGGAAGGCAGACACGTCTTTGATAACATCAAGAAGGTCATTCTTTATACGCTTCCCACGAATGGTGGACAAACCATACTGGTACTGGGAGCGATACTGCTGGCACCATTTATATTCCTTTTCAATCCACACAGAGGGGGTTGCCTTCCGATCGAGCCGGTGCAAATCCTGTATATAAATTTGCTTGATGCCGTAGCCCTCGCACTGACGCTCATCAGAGAGCCGAAGGAAAAAGGTTTACTCGATAGACCGCCTCGCAACCCTAAAGAGCGGATAACGGATAGCCCCTTCTTCAAGAAAGTTGGATTGGTGTCGCTGGTAATGGCAGTTGCAGGATTCACGATGTTTTACTACTTCGGTGCGCCTGCCATTTACAGTTCCGTAGCGGACCCCGAGTTACTACTGGCGCAGGCGCAAACCGCGGCGTTCACCACTGTTATGCTGGTTCACATCTGCTATCTCTTCACTGCGCGGTCAATAACGGAGTCGGCATTCAAGTTCAGCCCGTTCTCAAATAAATGGGTGCTTATCGGTGCTGCAATAACGCTCGGGCTGCAGCTTACAATAATCTATACCCCTCCGTTTATCGGCATTAATCCTTTTAGAACCGCACCCATACCTGCCGAGTGGTGGATACCCATGATTTTAATCTCGCTCCCGATATTCTTCATAATCGAGTTAGAGAAGTTCCTGACGAAGCGCTTTTATAACCACAAGATTATTCATTCAGGAAATCGCTAAAGAAACGTTCTTTTGGCATTCTCTTGAGGTAAACGTCACCTAAAACACCGATGATTGTTCCGCCAGCTAAATCAAATATCAAATCATACATCGTATCTCTGAGACCGGGTTGCAATTGCGTTCCAAAAAGATTATCAGATACGAATTCCGTGATTTCCCAGAACGCTCCCAAGGCCATTGTGAAGATTATAACAAAAATTACAATCAGAGGTCTGTTCATTTTAATCTCCGTATATCGGTCCATGATAACGGCAGCGACAAATCCGAGGACTGCTATGGTTATAGAAGAGACAAAATGTGCTACCTTATCGTAGAAAGGGTAAAAAAGGTGATACCATCCCCATACATTTCCACTTATAGAAAGATAAAGAGAAAGAACGATGAGAAAATTCAATTCCCACGGCAAAGTCACATGAAATCTTCGTTTTAGCATTAAGGGTGTCAAAGTTAGAATAAGGGCAAATAATCCCCATACCGCCCAGATGTAGTCTTTGATATAGGCGCTATAAACGGCATAAACAACGATAAGCATCTGCATTAAATATGCGAGGTAGATTCCGATTTTTTCTCTTAGCATGTTAACCTGTTATTATATAGAGTCGTTCGAAAATTATTATTTGAATGACAATTATGTAAGCTATGCTTTATCAGTTGCGAATTTATATCTTTTTACACTAAACCTTATTTTATTTTCTTTATGAGTAACTTATATCCAAAGGGAAGGGAAACAGGGTGAAGAAAGAAAAGGAGATGGAACGAAAGAAAGGGCAGGTGAAAAAGCTTGTAGAAGGGGCGGCTATGGGTTTAGGTTTTTTCGTTATGTTCGGTTCACTAGCATATCGAGAAGAGTTAGGCGCCGTTATGGACGTCGTTCTTGGCCCTCTTGCTGAGTTCGTGGGGCGCGATAAATTTTTAATCACCGTTCTCGTCCTGTCGATTGTTACCGGCATCTATACTTCGATAGTACAGAAATACACGATGAACTGGGAGCTGATGGCGAAGTCAAAGGAGTTCTCAAAGCAGATAAAGGAGCTTAATAAGGAATACATGGCAGTGAAAAAGGAGGATAACAAGCATAAGATAAAGAAAATAGAAAAGAGGAGGGCGGAGGTGATGCGAAAGCAAACACAATTTTCCGGTGAGATGATGAAGCAGCAAATGAAGCCCATGATTTACATTATGGTCATTACGCTTCCTATATTCTTCTGGATGTGGGAATATGCAGCTGCAAACCTATCAGGAATCGGGGTGATATTCCCGTTGATAGGGGAGAAGCAACTTTTGGACTTTTTTATCACGCGTATGCGAATGCCTTACTGGTTGCTCTGGTATATCGCATGCTCGATACCCATGACGCAGGTGATAAGAAAAACGCTGGGCATAAGGAGCGGGATGTAGAGTAGAAATGAAAAAGAAAGTAGAAGAGATTATGACAAAAGAGGTGATTACGGCAAAGGAGAACGATTCGTTACTGGACGTTGCGACGGTATTAAAAGCGAATAAAATAGCAGGAGTTCCTGTTCTCAATGAGCGAGAGGAAGTAGTTGGAGTGATCAGTGAATCGGATGTTTTAAAGCTCCTGGGCAATTTCCACTGGTACACTTCCATCTTTACGGCTCATGACCTTATGAACATATTTGGCGAGAACTTACACGATGTACAGCAAGACATCGAAAAAGCGAGCAAGATGAAAGTGAAGGACGTGATGTCAAAGAAACCCGAAACTGTACCGCCAGATACGTTAATTGACGATGCAGCACAGATTATGCACTCAACGGGGTTTAATAGATTACCCGTTGTGGATGAAACAGGTAAGTTGGTTGGAATAGTTGCCAGGGCAGACATAATTGCATCACTGTACGAGAAAGAATAATTTTTGATAATCGGACGCAGATGAACGCAGATAATCAGGATTTTAAATATAAGGAATTGACGGAGGAGATTATGAGAATCTTCTAATTTGAGGAAATAGTTTTCTGCGTAAATCTGCGTCCTAAATAGGTAGGTAGAAGTTATACAACAAGAAAAAACCAAAAGGATAGCCACCGAGACCACAGAGGACACAGAGGGTAAATACTCGGTGCTCTCTGGGTACTCTGTGGCAAAAATTATACTTTATATACAACAAGAAAACAGAAAATAAATTATAGACACAGATTAACGCAGATTAACACAAACCTTTCTTTAAACCTTTTAAGAAAAGGTTTATCAACAAACTTTTCAAAAAAGTTTGACCAAAAATGCTGCGCAACGCTTCGCAGAAAGAAAGCTTTACCAGAGAAATTTGTTTTTCTTTTAGCACAGGTTTTCTTTTTTGAAAAAGAAAAAGTGTTGCGTAAATCTACGTAAATCTACGTCCTAAATAGGTAGAAGTAGAAGTTTATACTTTATATACAATGAAAAATAAGGGAGAAGGGAGGGCAATGCAGACAAAAACAAACGTTAAAGTTAAAGAACTGATGACAACGGATGTTATAGCATTCAAGCCTGGCGAAAAGATTCCTCACGTAGTTAAGGCGTTTAGAACGAATAGAATCAGCGGGGCGCCGGTGATTAATGACCAGAGAAAGGTAATCGGTATAATCAGTGAAGCGGACATCATGAAATTGACTGCGACGGTTCCCTTTCCTGATATAGACCCTCTTAATCCTTTCCCGGTGTTCTCTCTATCCAGCTACATGAAGAAGGTAAAGAAAATCCCGGATGAGATTGAAACGCTGTTTGAAGGATGTGTGAAGGACGTGATGACAAAAAAACCGGTAACGATTTCACCTGATAACTCTATTTCCGATGCTGCTCGGCTAATGCATAAGAACGATTTTAAGAGGATTCCCGTGGTGGATGAAGAAGGTAAATTGGTGGGGGTAATAGCAAGAGGGGATGTTATTGGCGTTTTTGCAGAATATAGTCATTCCAAAAAGTAACTAACCACAAGATTACACAGATTTCCACGAGATTATTTATTAATTTACCAAAGAAAACTTTTGGCTCTTTGGTAATTCCCGTGGAACATATCTCCCTGCTAAATCAAGCAAATAAAGAATATCCCACAAGATCAAGGTGTATGTGCTGAAACAGATGTTTAACGTTTAGAATTCCATAACAACGCCGTTTAATCACCTTAATCTTGTTATTAAAGCCCTCCACGAAACCGCTCGTTTGCCGGTTAATGAAGTAGTTTGTAATCCCATCCATCCACTTATCCAACGTACCTAAAAAGCGGTTAAAGCAACTCAA
>JAYEII010000066.1:0-7137 GCA_034660015.1 Methanobacteriota archaeon
AACGCACTACCCACGATTGCTCCATCTGCGACTTCGCAAACCGTTCTTACATGCTCGGGCTTTGAGATGCCAAATCCCACCGCCAGGGGTACGGATGGTTTTACTTCTCGTATCCTTCGGATAAGCGGGTGTATAGCATCAGAAATCTGCTCCCGTGCGCCGGTAACGCCAAGCAGCGATACAACGTAAACAAATCCTGATGCAACGTCCAAAATCCGTGCCATTCTTTTCTCGGTCGTTGTAGGTGCGATAAGAAAAATCAAGTCTGTTTCATGCCTGTCGCATATTCTCAGCAGTGGTTTTGACTCCTCCACGGGTAAATCCGGCACGACTAAACCTTTTATTCCTGCCGACTCGCAATCCGATATAAAATCTTCCAAACCTCGTTGCAGCACCAAGTTGTAATAAGTAAGGCAGACTTTTTCCACTCCTTTTATCCCTGCTGCGACTTCAAAATACACGTCTGAATTCATTCCCGCTTCTAAACTGCGTTCGCTCGCTCGCTGTATCGTAACGCCATCGGCAATAGGGTCGGAGAAAGGCAAACCCAGCTCCAGAATGTCCACTCCTCCTTTGACCATCGCACGAGCGATTTCCCCGGTGTCCTCAGCAGTGGGGTAACCAGCAGTTACAAACCCTATCAAAGCTCGCTCTTTTCGCTTTCTTCTTAGCTCCTCAAATTTCTCTTCAAGGCGCATGTTATTTCTTTCTTTTCACGGTTATCGGGACATTTCCGCTCTCAAATTCTCCCATTGCTATTTCTATGGGGTCTATTTCCTTTGTTCCTATAAGCACCGGAGCACCGGCTGCTATCTGCAGTGCTCGTGCACCTATGATGCGTGCTTTTTCGTATTTCGTGTATTTATCTCTTTTTTCTGCCAATGAACCCCACCTAATTTTATCCGTATATGCGTGATGATATGGGGTTGCTGAGATTTGAACTCAGGTCTCGGCATCCCGAACGCCGAAGGATAGTCCAAGCTACCCTACAACCCCCTTCTCGTATTTGTTCATTCATACGGTGCTATCTCGTCTATCAGCTCAGCATGCGTTAGAAACATTCTTCGGCAGCAATATCTCTTTATTCCTAGCTTGTCCAGTACCTCTGCTGGCTCCTCGTGCTTTATTCGCTCCTTGTACTCCTCCCACACATCTGATATTACTCTTCCGCATGTGAAGCATCTGACTGGAATCATTTTAGTTTTTACTTTTTATTTTAGAAATTTTACCTGTAAGATTTTTGCCTGTGCGCTCTTGCACCTTTAGCACCAAACTTCTTCGGCTCCTTCTGTCTCGTATCGCTGACTAACAGGCTTCTATCATATTCTAAATAGGATTCACGTAGCTCCTCCTTCCCCGTCCAATCAACCAATCCACGAGCAATAGCGGTTCGAGCTGCTTCTGTCTGTCCCATGAAACCGCCTCCTTTTATATTTACGTCCACCTCGATACTCTCAATGTCAGCAGCGACATTGGGAATCTGAGATGCGATAAACAAAGGCTCTGATAATTTCGCTCTTATCACTTCGGGTTCTATGATTTCCAGCGGCTTCTTATTTATCCTCACCAGACGTTCTCCTTTGCTTTTGCCTTCTTGTATAGTTACGCGTGCAACGGCTTTCCTCCTCTTCCCTACTTGATTTATTATTTTTTTTACCTTCTTTTTGGTGCCCATCCTAACTTTCCACTCACCTCCTCCAGGGTTATATATTTACCGAGCGATAGCCTGCTTTCTGCATTTGCAGATTCTACTTTCTTACTCGCTTTTCCTTCGTATTCGTCGGGTATACCCAGATAAACCTTCACACGAGAGAGAGCATCTCTCCCTCTTGCACGTTTATATGGGAGCATTCCACGTATTGTGCGTTTCACGATTCTATCCGGCATCGTAGGGAAGAAAGGTCCTTGCTCTTTCGACCCTCGGTTCTTTCTCGTTTTGTATTCCTCAAATAATCCCTCTTTGGAACCGCTTATTACCACGTGCTCCGCGTTAACAATTGCAATTTCCTTATCTTTTTCTTTTAGCAACTGTTTCGCAACTTCACTCGCTAATCTTCCTAAAATGAGCCCTTCGCCATCTATTATTTCCATTTTTTTTCTTGTTAAACCTTTTCTAAACGTTTGATTACGTGATTATCTTCACACCAGTCCCTTTTGGATTGTCTTTTGCCAGCTCCTCAATGCTTATGCACTTACATTTTCCCTTGCTTTTTACCTTTCCTTCTGCGGGCTCAGTGGCCTTCTCAAATGCCTTTTTACTGAATCCCAACGCTGCAACGGTAATCGGATTCTCAAGTGTACCCGCGCTCAGCACCTTCCCGGGCACCAATATCGTATCATTTGCACGGGAATATCGGTTTATCTTACTTAGATTTACCGTTGCATAATTCTTTCGCGGTTTCTCTAATCGCTTCGCTATATCCCTCCATATCGGTGCGCTGTTCTCCCTCGCAATCCCCTTTAAATCTTTTATTAGCCTATTAATCCGCGGATTCGTCTTCCTTTTTGTTCGCATCTTTTCGCTTTCGCCCCTCGTTCTCCCCTTCGCCTTTGAAAATCTTTAGGATACCTTTTTATAAAGGTTGCGGGATAAAATCATTTATTCGAAGGGCAGCAGAAACTGAAAAAGTTCATCCCTGTTCCTGACAAAACGCTCAAATTTTTTCCTTCATTCCCTTTATCTGAACCTGGGCGGAAGATTGCTCTGCAATGTAGAATATTCCTCTGCGGGTATTCGCAAAATCCATAAGAAGTCTTGTCTTGCCTATTCGCCGTCTTCCATAGAGAACAATTAGCCCCCCTTTTTCTTTCTTCCACTCATCCTCTAACAGTGAAATTTCCTCTTCCCTGTCTATAAATTTACTAATCACAATTTGTTCTAAACACGATTAGTATTTAAATCTTTATCATATTTATGGTCATTCCGATAATAAATTGCAAAACCACGAGATTTCGCAAGATTAACACAACACTTTTTCTTTTTTTTTTAAAAAAAGAAAACCTGTGCTAAAAGAAAAAACAAAAAAAGTTTTCTTTGGTAAATTAATAATTAATCTCGTGAAAATCTGTGTAATCTTGTGGTTAATTATTTTCGGAATGACTATATCCCATCCAAATAAATCTTATACCGTCCTAATTTACCGCCGTAGTTTCCCGCCGATATTTTTACTAATCCTTCGGCATTCCTTACGCTATCTATCGCGGCTTTCATTGCTTCTTTTACCGTGTCGAGCGAAACGCCATTTATGACAATTTCGGGAATGCACTGCACGCCTTCCGGGACATTCGACCCGCTTATCTTATGCTTTAACGTGGGGCAAAAGCAATGATTGGTCGTGGGGCCTATCTCGGGATATTTCGTTTCCGGTTTAGAACCCGCAGAGCAGATATCAAAAGGAGTTATCGCACCTTCTACTTTGTTTATCGCATTGATTGCCTTTTCACCCGTTTCTAATGCTACTTCTATGCTGCTGCAGAAGAACCATAAGTTCCCGCCCATTACTCCCTTCTTATAACCTAAATGACGTTCCACGAGAAACTCCCCCATCATTATCGGCACCACGACCACTTCCCTTCCAAACCTTTGCTCTATTGTCTCGTATCCATCGCCGCAGTGTCCTATCCTGTCCACAGTATCAATAAAATTTCCATCTGGGATTTCAATCGCATTGAAGACCGAGGTCGTGGGCACGACCAGTATTCCCTGCCGTATTCGTTTTGATATTTCATACTCCAGTTTTTCGGCGGCATCTTCGTCTTTACCTTTAGTTTTAGCGTAATTCATCCATATCTGTGCTATCGCGCCTTTTCTGCCGTCAGGCGTTTCGTGTTCGTTCAACCACTTCTCTATCCCTCCTTCTGCCTCGCCAAAAACGGTGCAAGGCAATGCAGTGGCACTGTATGCCGCTCGCTCCAATCGCTTTTCATCTTTCGCGGTTATGCATATCCTTACGAATAAACCCTCAAATGCCTCGCAGTATGTGTCTTCTATTTCCATTTTTGGATTCGTATAGATAAGGTAAAATAAAAAAATTGTTTTTCTCGTGAAATATGGGGCTCTGCCCCATGACCCCGCAAGCCCTGTAAGGGCTTATGTGTAATCTTGTGGTTATAAAAAGAGCTGAACATATTTCCATTTTTTAAAAATACCCCCTCACTATTTTAGCCTTCATCTTCTCTAAATATTCCGGGTCTTTCCTCATTTTCTTTTTTATCTTCTTTAACGCGCGATAATTGCGTGATGCCGGTTTGTATGCGGGGTCAATATCAAGCGATTTCTTAAGGTACTCCTCAGCCCTCTCAAGCTCTCCTTTGAGTAGATAAATAAGTCCCAAATTGCCATAAGCTCTCGCTGAGGTCTTATCAATGCTCGCAACGTACTTGAATTCCGCGATTGCCCCGTCCAAATCCTCAGTATCCATAAATTCTGTACCTCTATGGAATCTCTCTTCGAGCATGAGATACGTTTCCGCGTCGATGCCTGGTTTATTAGCCAATTCAAGGTCTAAAAGCTCTTTAATCCCGTTCAAGAGCCCTTCTGCTTTTTCCTTCACTTCTTCATCGGGATTCATTGCAAGCGCTTTATTCGCGCATTCACGTGATTTCGCGACGTAACCTTTATGTAAGTATGCGGCTCCGAGATTATACCAGTGGGCAGGATAATCAGGATCAGATTTCACTGCTTTGTCAAAATATGTGCATGCATCTTCAAGACGGTTCAACTGGATATGCGAAGTTCCAATGAGCATATACACGTTGTCAATGTCGGGGTATTCTTCGGGGATTGTCTTGAGAACGTTAATTGCGCGCTTAAACCTTCTCGATGCCATGAGTCTCGCACCCTTTTCAAGCGCTTTTTCACAGGCGGTTATATTCAATATCCGCCCATTCCCAGTGGCTACCTCCAATGGATTTGCCTCCGCACGCTCACGAATAGGTCTACCACCTATTGATTTGCTATGGACACGCCACAAGTGCTCTGCTAACTTGTTTGTGTTCACACTCACGCCACAGACAGGGCATTTTGTGATTTTTCTTTGCTTTTTCTTCTTCATTCCTCTACAGCTAAATAAAGGGGAAAAACGTTAAAAAATTGAAATTGGTGGCGTTATTTTGCTAATAACGACGGGCTCGCAGGCTATTGCAATCATTACCAGAAAAGGATTGGAAGTTGCTAACCATATTACCATGTCGAGTAAGGTGAAGAGGGCAAGAAACGGAAGAAAAATTACTATCTTCTGACGAGTAATTACATTCTCTGGAGATAGTTTGTTCGATATTTCGCCCCCCTCCATAAAGCACACAAACGTATCCACGAGCCCCAGTCCGAGCAGCGAATTTGACCATAATGTTCGCCTTACGTGGATTCAAACCTTCCCTCAAGCTTCTTCAACACATCTGGCAGTGTCGTATACTCCATCTCCTCTACAGGCAGCCGATGTGGCTCAAACGGTCCATGCGCCCTCATGTAATCCGCTACCTCCTGCGCCTTTCTTCTTGAGAGGTCAAAAGCGGGGTCGTCAAACAAATCTGCAGTCCCCACTAACCTGCCATGGCTTATCTGGAATCCAGCAGCAATAACTCGTGGCGGTCCGTCAAATCGAGTGCATTGCGAATATTTAAAAGGAACGGGCATTATAGGTCCGTTATGTGAACCTCGCATCCAGCCACTGACTAAATAGGGCAGTGAAAACGGCTCTAAAACCTCGCCCAACGCCGGCAATCCCCCCTGTGCTCGCACCAATGCCACAGGGTCATCCTTACCCACGTATTTACCTGCAGTAAAGAACAATTTCTCGGTGCTTATCGCCGCTACTGGCTCCTCTTCCGGTATAGGACTCGATCCTTTCGGAAACACGCGTTTTATCACGTACTTGCTCTTCGCACCTATCAACGCTAACAGCGAATACAACTCTTCCGGGCATTTCAAAAACACTTTCTTCTTCTCTTTTATGTCCCAGACCTCAAACACGAACCCGTCGTGCATCGTGGGGTCTATGACAAGCCCTGCGGTATTGAACGGGTCAGCGAAGATTTTGTATATCGGGTAATTAAACGCACCGGGCTCGGTCTTGTCCATCATAAACGCGACCAACGGCTCTGACCCCCGCTCCACAAATTCCATCTCCGCTATCCCAGGTCCCATCCCGCGGATGTTCCCGCTGAACGCATCCACTAACAAATCCTGCCCCGCACCGTGCAGCTTCAACTCCTTCGCCACTTCCGTCGCCGCTTCAAACGTCTCCCACGCCAACGCGTGTATCTCTTCTGCATCTACGCCTTTCCTGTGACTCATCAGCAACTCCAGGTCGTCACCTGCATTTAAGACGTGATAACTCACGAGCAACCCTTCTTTCTTCGCCTTCTCCATCCACTCTCTCGCCTTCTCCTTCAACTCAGGGCGCACAGTCGAATGCCCTGGAAATCCCCCAACGTCCGCCTTTATCAGGCTTATGGTTATTTTCTCCATTTTTCAGTCCTTCTCTTCTTTTTCTTTTTTATTGATTTCAAATTCCATCCTCACCACGCATCCTTTTTAACAGTTTATCCGCCTTTTTTCTATCCCTTGGTATTACGTTAACTACACTTATTATATCATTTTCCTTCTCATATATCTTTGCATAGTTGGTGATGAATACCTTCATTTTTAAATTCTATAATTCTTGCATCCCCGCCGAGAGTATCCGCATCGCCTCTTCGTCCCGGCGTTTATGTTCTTGCTTTAACATATCTCCGCGCTTGAAATACTCCTCAGCTTTTTCCTCATCGCCCATCCTTCGGTAAAGCAGTCCAAGATTGTGGCAAGTTGATATACCTTCATCCATCAGATAGTCGCGGAGGTTCAGTGCTGCATTAAAGAACCCGATTGCCATTTCGTATTCTTCTAAGCTTACATAAGCCGCACCACAATCGTTACAAGCCTTAGCCAATGTAGGACGCCTCGGCTCTTTCTTTACTATCTCTTTGTAAACTTCTATTGCTTCCTCATATTTCCCTTCCCCAAGATATTCCTCTCCGACGGTAAGCAACTCTTCTGCGGTCTTTTCTTCCTCATCCTCATTATCCCTCTTTTTCTCTTCCTCTTTTTCCACCATCGTCATCGTATTACCAATAAGATAAGATTACAAATAACTAACC
>JAYEII010000066.1:7237-9628 GCA_034660015.1 Methanobacteriota archaeon
GCACATAAGGGATAAAGAAATCTCATATCAACAGATGCAAGCCCTACATTGGCATAAGGAACGGCATATTCGTTACCGTTGAATACAACTGATATTCCACCGTGCGTTGCCACCTCGTTCAGCATCTTGTAATCGGTGATACTATCCCCTACTGCGATGACATTGCTTAGCGCCTCTCCTTTATCTTTCGCTATCTCTCGCAATGCCTCTGCCTTTCGTTCCCCGCCCACTACCCGTGTATCGAATATATTATATCCCAAAGCCGGGAGTTGATGGAAAAAGAAATCATCCAGGCGACTTACTATGGGTTCAGGTTTGTCAATGTGTGAATAAAGCTCAATTATGTCTTCTTCCGCTTTTTTTACGGTATACAAATATTTCTTTGGTAAAGCTTTCTTTTCGCGAAGCGTTTTTGATAAAACTTTTCTTAAAAGTTTTAAAGAAAGGTTCGTGCATATAATTCGCCCAGGTTCAATTCCCAGCTTACGACCCACATTGTAGGCGTGGTATTCGTAACTTGTTGATATGATGTAGATGTCCCAACTTTCAGCCTGTAAGAGCCCAACCAACTCTTTTGCTCCTTCTACTATCTTTGCGCGCTCGGATACCGCCTTTATGTCGTTTTCGGTTACGCCGTGAAGGAGAAGAAAAGGGACGATTAAGGCGAGGGTATCCCCGGGCTCGTAGCCTTCTCTGCCCTCCATTGAGATAATATCGTCATATTTGCTTATAACCTCAAAAATGAAAGCGCCTTTTTCGCCTATGCCTTTCATCACCTCATAAGCATTGTCCTGCGGCGATAGTGGACCTTCGAGGTCAAAGAAAATTGTTTTCCTCATCGAAACGGTAAAAAGTCGGGATTTTAAATAAACATCTTTTTTAAAAAAAAACAGAAAGATTTAAATATAGGGTGTCCTAACAATATTAGATTATGCTAAGTCGAAAAGCGGAAGACTATCTCGAAGCGATTCTGAACATCGAGGAAAAGAAGGGATATACGAGGATAAAGGATATTGCATTAGCGTTAAACGTCAAGCCCTCAAGCGTTGTGGAGATGGTAAAGCGGCTGGACGACAGAGGTTTCGTTAACTACCGAAAATACGATGGCATTACCCTGACACCAAAAGGGGCGGAGATAGGAAAAGCCGTATGGGGACGGCACACCACGATAAGGGCGTTTCTGGAAATAATAAAAGTGCCGGAGCCAACCGCGGATAAAGATGCGTGCATAATCGAGCACGAGTTGGAATCGAAAACAATAGAGCAGATAAGGAATTTAGTGGACTTTGTAAAATCTGCACCCGACTATCCACAGTGGCTGGAGCATTTTGAGGTGTTCTGCGCTACCGGCGTGCATCCCTGCGTGGAAGAGAAACGAAAAGGGAAAGGGCATCGGTTGTCTAATTAAAACCGAACTTATTTAGGCTCCCTTTGCCAAAACCAAACGGTTTTAGGGTGAGTTATTTATGTGCCTAACAACATATCCTGTATTTAGGGTAACCTAAATCCGAACAGAGGAGGATATGCAAATGGACGAAATGGAGATGGCAAGGTTGATGAAGGAGCTGACGAAGCTGCTTCAGAATACGTCGGTGTCTAAAGAAGAGGCTGAAGGCTGTTTGGGCATGGACTTAGATGAACGGTTTGAGGCGATAAAACGTGAGTTAGGCTCGTGGTTTATTGAAGGCTATCTGCTTTATCAAGCGTCATAGGTGCTTATTTCAAGCAATAGAAGGAGGCGGAACAATAAAAAATGGCGGTGGGAGAAGGAGCAGGGAATGGGATTGGAGCTGGAACGGGAAAGAGAAGAATCTGGGAATTTCAGTCTTCTACAACCTGTCGAGTCCTTGGATTAAGCTTCGATGAGAAAGAGCTGAAGAAGATATTTAAGGAATTAAAACTCAGCCATGACAATCTGTATCCAACGGCATTCAAAATGCATCAGCATCTGGCTCAGGTATGCGGGACACAAAATCAGCATGCTAAACGAATAGAAAAGATGTTAGACCGGCAATTTGCAGCATATAAGAACAAACCCGGGATTGCTGACCCACAAAAAATCTGTGACTTTATTGAGTGCAATAATGGGGCCGAGGCGGGTGGAGATACATTTAAAGATATCCCTATCTCCGCTCTTATCTGGTTCGCTGCACGTAATGTAACGGATAAAACTAATGGCAATGGCAATAGCAAAGCAATCGAGACGAGGATTTATACCGCGCTTCATCTGAGAGAGCATCAAGCGTTGCGATTTTACGATGACCTTTCCCGTAAGCTGCCCGGTGGCAAAGTGGAAAACGTAATGAACGAGCTAAGAACGGCGTTAGAAACAAATGACCGGCTTCAGCGTAATTATAAACGGTTGGAGCAGAAGAGGGATGAACTGATTTC
>JAYEII010000067.1:0-7292 GCA_034660015.1 Methanobacteriota archaeon
TAGGTAAAGACCAGGGATTTTTCTTGTTCGGGCATGAAGACCTCAGGAAGATGAACGAGCGCACGCATACGCTCGGTTATGGTGAACGAGCTGCATTGAACGGCTATGAACTCGAATTATTTAATGCAGGACATATACCTGGTAGTGCATCGGCGTATTTGAGAAAAGAGAGTGAAGATATAAGCCTGTTTTATACGGGCGATATAAAAATGGATGCGACACGGCTGATGGAATGCCCCTCTCCTGAGGATTTCCCGGCTGCGGATATTTTACTCATAGAAAGCACGTATTATGGCAGGGAGCATAGGAACAGGCAAGAGATGGAACGAGAATTCATAGATTCCATTACGGAAACCCTGAATTCCGGGCATAATGTGATTGTGCCCTGTTTTGCCGTGGGCAGGACACAGGAGGTCGTAATGATTTTGCACTCGTATGGACTTACGCCTTATGTAGATGGTATGGGCTTGGGTGTTTATCGTACGCTCAGGAATCACCCCTCGTTCGTGAGAAATGCGAAGGCATTGAACGATGCGTTCGGCAATGCGCGGTTCGTAAACTCGAAGCAACGAAAGAAAGTTTTTTCCGAGCCTTCCGTAATTGTCACCACCGCGGGAATGCTTAACGGTGGACCTGTGTTGTACTATCTGAAAAAGATACACGAAGACCCGAAGAGCAAAGTCCTGCTTACGGGCTATCAAATAGAAGGAACGAACGGGCAAAGGTTGATGGACGAAGGATGTGTGGAGATAGATGGCGAGATAGTGAAAGTGAATATGCAGGTGGAGCAATATGACTTCTCGGCTCACGCAGGGGATTCCGAGCTGAAGGGAATAGTATCAAAATTTTATGAAAATGGCACAGGAATCATATTTACGGTACATGGCGACGATACAGAGGGATTCGCAACCTGGGCGAGGGAGGAATATGGCTGTGATGCGATTTCGCCGAAGGTTGGAGAGGAATTTGTAATAGAATAGTTAAAAATAAAAAATAAATTGGTGACACAGATTAACGCAGATTAACACAGATGATAAGAATCAACACGGTTAAATTTAACTTAAATAAATCTGCGTAAATCTGCGTAAATCTGTGTCTTAAATAGAAGGAAGCTATACTTTATATACAATAAAGAAAAAACAAAAAGGGAAAATATTAGCTAGCGCCGATAGTGTAGCCTGGTATCACCTAGGCTTGCCAACAACCTTTCTTTCCTCAAAAGAAAGAAACGTTGACGAAAGAAAGAAAAAAAGAATTTTTTATAATGAAAGAGAGGGGGGCAAAAAGCCTATAACCCGGGTCCAAATCCCGGTCGGCGCATCATATAGCGATAAAGTGATGGAAAAAAGCGGTTAGATTTGTTGTAGTGATGCTCATAGCAATGATATTCGTTTCGGGAGGTAAGTGCAATTCCAGAAAAATCAATTGAACAATGGATGCAAGAACGCACTTAATGGTTAAAGCTACTACAATTTATAAGGATGTGTATAGTAGCGAATAATGGACAAAATCATACTTGACAAGGGAAAAATCAGGACTTTGGCATCCGAAACGAGAGTTGATATTCTCAAAAAGCTCGATTCAGAGCATATGACATTAAAGAAATTATGTGATGAATTAAATCTGCCAAAACCAACTATTCACGAAAATCTAACCGTTTTGGTTGAATCTGGTCTGGTCAGGAAAAAGAATATAGATAGTAAGTGGGTCTATTATGTGCTTACAGAAGAGGGAAGAGGAATACTTCACTCAGGCAAAAACCAAAAAAAGATAATAATACTTCTTTCTTCTGCGATATTGAGTTTTATTGCTGGAATTGTTGAGATATATCAGGTTGTAAGAAGTATCTTTCTACCAAAAGGAGTTCCTGAAGCAGAACATCTAATTATTGGTTTGATTTTAATTTTACTCGGTTTTCTCCTTTTGCATTTGCTAAATCGAAGTGTGAGAGGGGGAGCAACGAGAAAAACAGATATTTAAACCTTTGCTTTTTGTTCGGAAAATCCGAATGAAAAGATAGTTTTATCACGGGTTTGAACAATACGATTAGTGAGCGCCGAGGAGGGGCGCAAAGAAGGAAATGATTTAAAAAATGGAAGGGAAAAGAGAGGGTTTAAAATATTTAGGAGGTGAAAAAGAAAAGAAATGTCTGTAATACCCTTGTGGTTGGTTATACTTGCAATACTTGTGCTTTTGGCTTTGGCAAAGAAAATGCTTCCCTACACTGCAATACTGGCGATAAGCTTTGGATGTGGTATTGTTCTTCAGTGTATTCAAATGATCGTGATCGGTATGTACTTACATCACACACATCAACTCATGGGGGGCTTTGCGACTCTGACTCTATCTTTAATTGCAATTCCTATTGTAGCATCTTTGCTGACATCTTATGTCTGTTACAGAAATGACTTAAGATATATCTTGTCAGTATTAATGTTAACAACAATCTTTGCATTATGTGGTTTGAGAATGATGTTTCTTAGATAAAACAGTTAGGGGATGAAAAGGGATAAAAAAAAAGGGGGACTTGCAACGAAGATAGTTGTAATGATGATTGTGGTTTGTTTAAATTTGGAATAGTCAGAAGTTGGGGTTTTATGGGCAATGTTGTTAATAATCCTGAGGATCTGAGCATGTGGCCCAAGCAATATAGAATTTCCGCAGAAGACGCAAGAGCAAAAGCTAATAGCCTAATCTCAAAATATGAGGATGTCGAAGTAAGAGGTCCAATTTACGTTATAGTTCAAGGAGAAGCATGGATGTTTATGCTGGAAAAGGACAACAAAGTTGTAATAAGGGTGTTCGTAATTGACCCGTTTGTGTGGGAGGAGAAAGAAAAACCCTCTCCATTCTATATGCGGTAGGTAAAAAAAAGTAAGGGTTTTTCCTGCTGTTTATTTAACCACGACCTCCATCGTAGTATCCATCACCGTATTGAAATCTATCTTCTTATCCCAGCCCGCGCTCTCAAAGATATTCATGAAGCCAACGCCGATGATTTTCGGCTTCTTATCGCCTGATAGGTCTTCAATCATGCGAATGACATCCTCCGGCTGGCATCCAAACTTAGGCATTGCTAATCCACCGAGCACGACAACCGCATCAGGGTTCTCCGGATTGCCCTTCTCATCTACAACACTAAACCCTATGTTCTCTATCTCGCGTATTTTCCTCGCTTCTTTCGCATCTGCTAGTGGCACGTATAACATGTCAAAACCGCGGTCGCGCACCGTGTAAGCGAGCAATTCGATAAATGGTGAACACACGGCTACCGAGCCTGTAAACACCACCTTAGACCCCTCTTTTACATCTGCTATGCTTTCTCTAAACGTTCCCGTAAAGCCTACTATTCCGCTTTTCTTTTCCATTTTCTTCACCTTGTCTCCTATTTTCTTTGTCTTTAATAAAGGAGCAACGTATATTTAATAATAAAGAAATCGTATATTGAATTGAAAATGAGGTTGAAGGAAATGAAGATTAGCAGTCTGCTAAAGGGGGATATATACGAAGTAAGTTTCGGATATCATTCCAAATTGCCTTCGGCACTTCTTTTATCCGCAAAACGTTATATGAAATAAGCACCTTATTAAATAATCTGTAAGGAATGAAAACAAAATGAATGCAATTGAGTGTATTCAAACAAAACAACAAATATGGGCTAAGAATCAAGGAATTAACCTCATTGGGAGTGAAGGAGACCGTGGTGTAAAAAATTATACAACAACGTTAGATGATAATCTGTTCAGACCATTGAATCCTGATGTCAATCAGGCCTTTCTTCAGGGAGATGGAAACGAGTTGAAAACGATTGGTAAGAGACTTCCAAAGATGCGAGCATTACATTCTTCATCGGCGTTAACCGTTAATGTATTTCAGTATTGGATGACAAAAAATATTTCTACAATTGCATCGGCCTGTGGATTATGCAAAAAAGATAACACAAGCCCAAAATCAATCTCTTTTGAGAAAAAATTTGAAATCAATAAGAACTTTAAATTCAGTCCCAATATTGACGTGGTCATTGAAAATTCAATTAATTTCAATTTTAAAGTTTTTGCTATTGAGTGTAAGTTTACAGAACCGTACTCTACTATGGGCCACACAGGATTAAAGGAGAAATACATTCCTCTTGGAAGTATTTTTTGGGACGATATTCCCCATATATATCTGCTAGCACAAGGAATATCTCCAATTGATAATGATTTTAACTTCTTCCATCCAGCTCAATTAATCAAACATATTTTGGGACTAAAAAGGAAATATAGAAAAAATGGATTTAGGCTACTGTATCTTTGGTATGATACTCCTGGAGAAGAAGGTTTTAGGCATAAAGAAGAAATTGAAAAATTCACAAAAATCTGTAAAGACGATGGTGTAAAATTTCACTCAATCAGCTATCAAGAACTTATTTTAAGGTTGAGAAAAGACTGTTTGGATGAACACCGTGAATATATAAAGTATTTATCAAATAGATATTTCTGACAAAAAATAAGGCTATTACATCACATAACAGGTGGATATGCGGCTCACTTCGCTGCACTTGTTCGCCCAAATTTTCTTTGCTTCGCTCCGAAAACTTCAGATACCCGCTGGACGTTATACGACATTGCTCATTGAAAAATGCAAAATGCAAAAAAATAAAAAAGGATAGTTAAATGAATAATTGTAAGGGGTAATATATTATGAAAACCATAACATTGGAAGAAGGACTTGATGCTGCTTATCCCATTCTGAAGGAACAAAAAGCAATGTTAGTTTTGGATTTATGCCGAGAAATAGTCGAAAAAGCAAAAGCAGATGCTGGATTTAGTTATGCGGAATTTTTGGATGCCGCAGAAAAGGATTCAAGATTTCAGGTTATGGCAAGTCAGATTGTTGGAGTAGTCAGGAAGCAGCAAGATCAAGAATTTCAAAAATGCCTTTTGAACATCAATGATAAAATGGATAAAGGCACGGACTTTACAGGAACCTGGCATATCTATGAAATGGAAATGTGGGATGAGGACTATTTTAACATGGAAGTGCAGGCTTATATCAGGATAGATATGGACAATCTCGGAGTTTTTCAATTTGGTTTAGTTTCAGGATGTATAGATGGAAAACTTGTTGATTATGCAGATGGAGAAAGGTTTGAATTCACCTGGGTGGGAAACGATGAATGCGATCCTGTCTGTGGTAGTGGTTGGATTAGAATAAAAGGGAAAGACTTGTTAAAGGGCGAATTTAGAATTCATCTGGGAGATGATTCTACTTTTTTAGCAAGAAGAGCAAAGGAATAAATCTAATCAGAAAAATGAGAGATAAAACACGAATAAATGAAAAAGCCCAGCAACTCATCAGTCTGACTACAGAGTTCTGTGAACAACATCTCGATGATGAATACGAGCAACTATGCGAGAAACTAATACGAAAGATGTCACGTAAACGAAATGTACCCTATCTCTCCGGGAGGATAGAAATTTGGGCTGCTGGTGTCATTTATGCATTGGGACAGATTAATTTCCTATTTGACCGGAGCTTTGAACCTTATGCAACTCCTGGTGATATTTGTGATCATTTTGGAACGAATAAAAGTACCACCTCCCAAAAAGCGAAAATCATTCGTGATATGTTCAAAATGACATACTGGGATGATGAATTTTCAACTGAACGGAATAAAAAGGATGATCCATTCGCCAAATTGATGATGATAAATGGTCTAATCGTACCCATTGATATTCTTGAATCAGAATCTCAAGAAGAAGAAGACGAAGATAATACAATGCAGGATAAAAGACAGAAAACAATGGACAACTTCATATAATTAAAATTTACCGCAGAGCACGCGGAGAACGCAAAGGCATCAGAAAACTCAGCAAGGATTGAAACAGTCTTAAAACTCTGCGTACTCTGCGCTCTCCGCGGTGATAAATCACTATATTTTTAGACACTGCTTCTGAACCGTATCTTTCCTGTATCTATATCCTTTTATACCACTTAACCGCCCGGAAGATACCAAAAGAAATAACCAGCGTCAATGCCACCCACGCGATTTTTATTAGGAATGTCCCACCTTTATTCTCCTTCTGTTCCCATTCATTTACTGACTTATTCCAGTCATGCAAGAAAACGTCCTCGTAAAAAGAAGCTATCTCCTCGTTCTCCACTATCACGCCTGCTTCCCTGTTATGAACCGAATTGGCGTTCCAGTTCAGCGAAGCTATCAGTACTTTTTCACCATCCACGATTAACCCCTTGTTATGTATTTTAGTTAGCCCCAGAGAATCCAAATCCGCTAATTTTGCCTCTAAGCTCAAATTATCTTCCCTCGACAGTTCGTTTAACCACGTAACGGCTTCATCATTGTTGTTCCCACCTTCTAAATACCTGGAGTCCAGCAGCACTTTTACGTCGCATCCTCTTCTCGCGGCATCTACCAGAGCAGCAAAAAAGGGATTGTCTTCGGCATCCCAGAATCGCCTGGTTAAGAACTGCTGCACGTAAATACTTCCTTTTGCGTTGTTTATCGTATCCAGTATCGTTTCATTATTCAGAGCCGTATCGGGAGCCAAAACAGGAATGACCGTAAAATTGGAGGTTAGGGTAAGCGGCGCGAAAACAGGCACGTAACTGCCTTCGGGTATCTTCCTCCTGCTCATCGTAAATTGTTTTGTCTCTAAATCTAAATCTAAATCATCCAAACCTTGCGAAGAGTCTTTTCCACGACCACGGTAGAAATCATCAAGAAATACCTCTTTGAAGTAATTCGCTACTTCTGCATTCGTTATCACGATACCCCAGCCGCGGTTTCCAAAGGAGCTGTTATACGGGATTCCTGTATTTTTCCAGTTTTCCGTCGTTATCAGGGTACATTCATTGTCAATGACTGCATATTTAGCGTGATTTATAAACGGGTCGTGACAGAAACGAACTTCCCCTCCGCTATCTTTTATCTTCGCTGCAATATACTTCTCTTCATCTTTGATACCGCCAACTGGACGGTCTTCGAGCAGCAAACACACGTTCACGCCTCGATTTAAAGCATCCAAAACCGCATCCATGAGGTAAAGGTTCTCAAACTGGTACAGGTTGATATACAAAGAGGAGGCGGCTGTTTCTATTTCGCGTTGCAAAACGGAAAAACTACAATCTGGCGATACAAAAGCGGTTACTCCGCCAGAACAAGTGATTTTTTCGGGTGCGTGATACGAAGCGCCAAACGTGAGCAGCAGCCAGTCTTTGCACTGATTTGTATCCTGAAAATCGTTTCGTTTGTAAATCATTCCTTCTCTCGGCTTCTTCAACGGCTCATC
>JAYEII010000067.1:7392-36534 GCA_034660015.1 Methanobacteriota archaeon
ATAATTCATTATCATCATTATCATAGATTATATCGTGCTCTTTTTCTCCAGTTCCCATTTTCATAAATTTTGTAGAATTCGCGGAAATCAGTAGGCATGCTTTCGATGGTCTATCCAATTGAGATAAACTATTTTCTCTACTTTATCGGGTGTAAAAATGAGACGATATCTCTTTGTTATTCTTGTTGCTTTCTTGGCGTGTAACTCACTGGAAAGCCAACCACCAATGTGCAATGGGTCCTCTTGTAGCCGTTTGATTTTCTTATCAAGCTCTTCAAGGGCTTTCTTGTTCTTTTTGATGGTCTTTAGTGATTCTATAAAAGTGTCTGTTCGCTTTACTACCCAAGTCATGTTCACAGCTCGTCAAGCAACTCTTTGACGGAAGTAACTTCTTTAACACGACCCGCTTCGATATCTTGGTCGCTTTTACGAAGTGCTTTCATCGTTTTTGGATTATTGAGGATTTCAACCGAATCAATGAGTGCTTCTACCTCTCCTCGTGTAACCATTTTCTCTTCTATCCTCTTCAACGCTTCGTATACATCTTGAATTGTAACCAATTCTGACATATTTTTCTATTGGTTCCTCGCTCTATATAAATGTTTTACTTTACCTTCTCTCTTTTCCATTTCTTACTCCATACATGTTTATTTTTTAGCTCAATCCTCAACCCGCTCAAACAACAGCTCAACAACCCGCTCGGTAACGTCAACACCGCAAGCGAGTTTTATGCCTTTTCCGGAAGGTGTTGCATTAACCTCGAGCAGAAGCAGACCTTCTTCACCTTCTATCAAATCAACACCCGCGAAATCCGCGCCTACTGCTTTTGCAGCGCGTATTGCGAGTTCTCGCATTTCTTCCGTTAACTCACATTTAACTGGCGTTCCACCCTGACTCAAATTGCTAACAAAAGAACCTTTTCGTAAAATCCTGTAAATCGCACCCGCTGCTTCTTCACCAACCACAAAAACCCTTATGTCACGTCCGGGATTAGACACGAACTGCTGTAAATAAAGCACGCCTCTTTCTTTCTGTAACTCTGCGAGTTTTGATGCTAACTCCGATTCTGGTTGAGAACGCTCAAGTTTGATTATTCCCTCCCCTTGACTTCCAAAAATCGGTTTTACCACAACAGATTCAAATTTTTCTATTGTTTTCATAGCGACTTCAAGCTCAGAACTAATTACCGTCTGTGGAATAGGTAAGCATGCGAGTTTGAAAAGGTAGAATGAGAAGAATTTGTTTGCTGCGTTCTGGATTGCAGTGGGACGGTTCATAACTATTATTGAATTTTCAAACGCTCGAAGCAGGTCGAACTTGAACGAAATGGTTTCAAGCGAGAAACTGATGCCAACGTCGCGAACAAGGATAGCATCGAGTTTTAAGTGTTCTGAATCCGCATTGAAAATGGAAAAGTCCGAAGCAGCGATGGATGCGCTTAATGTTGAGAGGTCAACCGGGAAGGCTTTTGCTCCTGTTTTGCGGATGCTATTCAGGAATGCACGGGCAGTCCAGTCGTCAGGGTCGGTCAGGACTACGCCTATTTTTGCATCCGCACCGCAATGGGAATGAGAAGTGGCTATGGACATGTTATATAAAATAAATAAAAATCAATATGAAATAAATGCCAATGCCTGAGACGAAATATGAACATGGATACAGATACGTTCCCTTTATTACGCTGTCACTAACAGAGCCGAAAGCACGTATTTGGATCACGCTTTCGGGCTGCAACTTCAAATGCAAGGGATGTTTTAGCATCGCTCGTGACACGGTAGGCGAGCCGATGACTGTTGACGGATTAATAAACTGGGTGAAGAAATCGAGCCGAGCTTATAATGGCAATACGCTACTGCAAGACGCTGTAATAACAGGAGGTGAACCAACATTGGATAAGGACTTTCTGATGGACCTCGTGCTAAATCTCAAAATGCGTATAGAAGTGAAACACATTACGCTCTCTACGAATGGATATTTATTGGACAGGAGATATGTAATGGAACTGAAGGACATCGGTCTTGATGTGGTTAAGCTTGACATAAAAGCATACAATGAGTCAATCCACCAATGGTATACAAGCATGTCCAATCGCCCGGTTCTTAAGGCAGCGAGATACCTCTGGGAAAGCAAACTCGATTTCAGGGTAGAAACGGTGTTGATGCCGGAGATTGTGGATGTGGAAGAAATTGAGCGAATTGCTTCCTTTTTAGCGCAGATTGACCCCGAAATCAAATATAAGGTCATCAAGTTTGCACCGGGAGAAGCGAGGGAAAAAGTAGCAAGAAGACCGAGTGACGATGAGATTAAACTTGCGGTAGATTCCGCTTCAAAGTACCTGAGGAACGTTGCAGGGGGTAAAGCATGTGTCCAGCAATTTGCCTCCCCAAGATCGAGAGAAGAGGAGGCGAAAAAATGGGTTAGAGTGTATCCAGATATGAAAACAGAGACAATAATTGCAAAACCGGGAGGGTTTGAAGTGTCTTGAAGTGGGCTTTTACATTAAAATAAATAGAGCAAGAGAGTAAATTAGGGACACAGATTAACGCAGATTAACACAGATGATAAAAATCAACACGGTTAAACTAAACTAAATCCGCGTAAATCAGTGTAAATCTGCGTCCTAAATAGAAGAAGGTTACACTTTATATACAAAAATAAATAGGATATAATCAAAATAAATGCCAACGCTGGAAACAGAATCAAGACATGGGTATGGACATGGATACAGATACGTCCCTTTTATTACGCTGTCGGAGCTAAAGCCACGCGTTTGGATTACGCTTTCCGGCTGTAACTTCAGTTGTAAAGGTTGTTTCAGCCTCGCTCGTGAACCCATAGGCGAGCCGATGAGCGTTGAGCAGTTAATAAATCTCGTGAAGAAATCGTCCTCCGATTATTACGGAGATACACCGCTGGAAGAAGCCGTAATAACAGGCGGCGAACCTACGCTGGACAGAGATTACCTCGTGGATTTGGTATCGCAACTAAAAGAATTTATTGAGTGGATCGTGGTTGACACGAATGGATACTTCTTAGATGATGGTTACCTAAAAGAGCTAATAGAGGCAGGTTTAACGGAGGTTATGTTTGACCTGAAGGCGTGGGATGAGAAACTGCATGAATGGTACACCGGATACTCGAATAAAAGGATATTGGAGCATATAAGAAACGCGTATGGAAAAGTAAAACTCGTGGTGAATACCGTGTACATACCCGGGATAGTGGACGAACCTGAGATAGAGCAAATAGCGAGGTTTTTAGCGGGGATAGACAGGAGAGGGGAGATAGATTACCGAATTAATAGGTTCAACACGAATCTGAGTTACGAGAAAATATCGAGGAATCCCTATCCCGCGGAGATAGAGCACGCTTACTCGATTGTTGCTAAATACATGAAAAACGCGGTGATGGGTAAGAGTTGCGTGCGAGAGCGGAAGATAGAAGAGAAAAGGGGCTGGATGACTGTGTTTCCTGATGGAACCTTAAAAAGGCGGACTTTGGATGATTACAGGAGGGAGAATGAAAGAATGAAAATGAAGAGTGCTACTGTTGATGGTGAGATGAAAAGCATGAAAAAAGAGAAGTTGATTAAAGCGATGAGGTCGTCAGATTGATTATTATTTGAGCAATTACATAAAATATATTATTTCTTTGGTAAAGCTTTCTTTTTGAAAGAAAGGTTTATGATAAGGAAATTCAGAATCTTGGACTTGGATGCGATTTTAAGAATAGAGAAGGAAGCATTTCCAAAGTCGCCTTACAACAGATTTACTTTCTTGTATTATGCATCAGCATACCAGGATAATTTTTTAGTATATGTACATGAGGATAAGAGAAAGAACTTGAATAAAATCGCAGGTTATATTATCTTTTATCCTGCGGGGCATATAGTGTCTATTGCAGTGCATCCTGCGTACAGGAGAAAAGGGATAGGAAACGAGCTTGTAGGAGAAGTTTTGAAAGTAACGAAAGGTAAAGCAAGTGTAGAAGTGCGAGAGAGCAACGAAATAGCAAAGGAGTTTTATACGCATTTAGGCTTTTTCCTACAAGCTATAATCCCAAAGTATTATGGTGACGAAGATGCACTTGTGATGATTCGGAGAGGCAGTATATAAAGTATAACTTTCTTCTATTTAGGACACAGATTACACGGATTTACACGGATTTTTTCTTTTGGTGGGTTGGGTGAGCTATTTTTAACGGCATTAATCTTTTCATCTGTGTTAATCTGCGTTAATCTGTGTCTATAATTTATTTTTTTGATTAGTAACGCTTTTTGCTTGCAAAAAGGTTTTTGTAACCCAGTATGCCATTAACGACCCAACACATCCAGAAACAAAAGCGGCAAGGATAAGAATTGGCACGTATTTTGGCGGTGCCCACGCCCCTGCATGAACTCCAATAGCGACCCATGTAATCCCTAAACACGCTACATTCCCAAGACCTCCTCCCGTTACACTCCTAAATTTAGATTTAGACGCTGACTCGGGCGCCGTTAACTCCACGAAAACAGCCATTGAAAGCAGTGCTACAATCGCATAAACGCCAAACCAGATTGGTGAAACGATTCCATACCACGGCGCTATAAGCAGGCAAAAAGAAGCCGTTAAAAGCGCAGTAGCAACCCCTGCATATCTCTTTTTTATAATCGCATGCGCTAAAGCTACCCAGAATACAAAGATAAAACCGCCTAATAATGCCATTCCCGCCGCAGGTCCCGGTATGCCAAGCCATTGAGTAAACGCTTTTATCGGAAGATATGTGTTTAGTAAAGCGCTACCAAGAGCAAACAACGCTATCGTCCCGAGTTCATACGCATCGAAATAAGACTTTTTCTCTTTCATTTTTTTTATTTTCACCACCCACATTTGCCGCATACAGGATGCACCCCCATGTTTTTAATAAACCCTCTATACTCTTGTGACCTCAGAATATTACCAATTCCTCCCTCACTCTCAAGCACGTTACCCATTGAAAATTCCGGTAGGAAACAGCATGGCGTTAGTTTACCATCATAAGTGACAAACACGCTGTACTTAACGATTCTGCAAGGCAGGGAATGTCGCCTGGGCAAATAAATCTCAAACTTTAACTCCTTTTTTAATTCGTTCACCGCATGAAATAATTTTTCCTCCTCGTTTTTCGATACATATTTTACATCGGGGTCTACATTATAAACATTAAAAAGCCGGTGAAGGATAACTGCGTCTATTCCCGCTTCTTTCGCAAGTTTTATCATGTCCGGGATTTCATCATAGCTTTCATCGTATATCGTGATGTCAAGATACGTTTTTGGCGTTTCCGAGCCCAATCGTTCCTTTTCGCTCTTCAGCTTTTCTAGCTTAG
Source organism: Methanobacteriota archaeon (assembly GCA_034660015.1). GTDB lineage: Archaea > Halobacteriota > Syntropharchaeia > Alkanophagales > Methanospirareceae > QEXZ01. Next base: position 12,739 of record JAYEII010000067.1, read on the forward strand.
GTATGAATTTCAGTAATACATCCTTATTGTATATCCCAAAAGCGATTTCTCGCAGACCCGCGTCAAAAACATTACCGATGTTTTCTTCTATCAGCGTTCCGTTAGTGGTAAGATTCGTATGCACGCCTTTCGCTTCCGCATATTTTATCATTTCAAATACCTCCCTGTTCAATAGAGGCTCGCCCCAGCCGTGTAGTGCAACGTAGCGAAAGTTATACGAATCCAATATAAACTTGAAATCATCCCGTGAGAGCGAACCAACAGGTCCTTCAAGATTGCTTCTCATGCACATTTTACAGTTTAAATTGCATTTCCGGGTGGGTTCTATTTGCAGCGTTAAATAACTAAACAGTCGCTTGAACATTTTTGTGAGGGGAAAAAATAAAAAAGGGAGAAGTAGAAAGCGGATTCCCGCTTACTCCTCTACCTTTCTAAGGTTTAGTCGTTTTAGTGGATGAATGTAGTTCGCAACGAAGACACTGCCGAGAACGACAGCACCTATGACTTTAGCCGCTATTGCCGCTTGAACAGCGACAACTCCACCCACTGCTGCTACCGTTATTGGTGCGCACATTTTTGGTATATACCTCCAATTTATTATCTCTATTTTAGGTATATTTAAGACTTTCGGTTTTTATCTATTTTTTATTTATGCATTATTCTGATTTTAGATTGATTAGTATTATTAGAAGGGTAATTTCTCGGAAACAAGGCATAAGAATTCTACGAAAAAAAAGAAAAGGGAAGGAGAGGGACGGCGATGTTACGTTTACCCCTTCGCTTCCCCGATTTTTAACTTTTTAGCGGGTTTACCTTATCTTTCTTCTTCTCGCTGCATACGCGACAACACCTGCTGTGGCTATGGCTGCAATTACTGCGAGTCCGGGGGTTGACGGTGTTTTTTCTGTGGGTGTCGGTGCCGGTGCCAGTGTAGCTCCGGGTTCTGGCATGATGCCCAGCTCGACTAACGGATTTACGCCAGCGCTTTTAAGCTTTTCTATTTCAGCAGGGCTTTCCACTGTAAACGTTTTTAGTGTCGAAACGAAAGTTTCCGGTTTGTCTAAGTAATCCATCATGAAGAGGTCCATCTTTAGCCTCATCCACCACCACTTATAGGTGTCAAAAGCTTTGAGGTCTTTTCTACTTACGTCACCGCACATTTGAAATGCCTTATCCCAGTCAAAAGCCACAACTATTCCGTCTCCCTTTCCCGTTTTCAGGTCCTCTTTAATAATTATATTCGCAACGTTTTTCGCCTCTTTTGGGAGTGCCGCCTTTTGCTCTGCAGTTAGCCACTTTACAAATGTCCGCTTATGCCCCACGTTAGTTTCAAAGATTATTATCAGCGCATCGTCCTTGCACCAGGGAGGAATTGCTATGACCGTGTATTCTTTCCTGGGATTTGCAGCGGGGAGTTCCTCTTTCACGTATTCCGCTATCAGATAGCCACTCGTCAGCCCCGGGCAGATATGGTCATGAAGCTCAGCCACTTTAAGGAAATCATTTGGCAAGCCTTTTGCCCAAACATTACTCAACGTAATCAAGCTGAATTCGTTTCCACCGAATATCTTCGCAACCATCTTCTCCTGCCACGGTTCTGGGTCGCTGAGCAGCTTATCTGCATCTATATTCTCTTTCGCAATCCGCGTGAAGATTTCCTCGTCCTTGAGGCTCATGAAATCGCTTAAAGCCGCTTCTCTTTCTGTCTTCTCTCTGTCCAGATAGGTTTTGAGGACTTCACTATCGGCTTCGAGATAAACGCATTCTTTGCTCTCTTTGTCGAAAAAGGCAAACCAGAGCGGAGAATTGTATGGCTTGTGCACATTTATTAAATTCGCTCTACCTCGAGAAGCACCGCTGGTTAGCGTTACGCCATTGAGCGCTTTTTCCGTGGTATAATCGCCTATCATGGGCACATACCCCGCGTCTGTCAGTGCCAGAATGTTTGAATCTCCTTTGCTAAATGACAAATCAGTCATCGCTCTATCTGCCGCTTTGAACCCTACTAAATCCAGCACCGATAGTTCCTCTTCTCCAACAAAGTCAACTAACGGCTCTAACCCCTGATAATCACTGACGAGGCTCTCTTGTGCTGAACCGGTTACTGCGAACACACTACACAGGAATATTGCTAAAATCACTATAGCCGCTTTTCTTTTCATCATTTCTTTTTTTTCACCTCCTATTTTTTTAATATCCAATTCCTTAATGAAAATATTTTTTGCTATTTAAATAGCTTTGGTATTATTTCATCTTGAGTATTGAGGCATTGGTATGCATTGCATCACAGCTAAATTAGAGAAGTTATCTTCGCTCGCAAGAAACAAAATCAGATCAGTGAAAAAGTTTTTCTTAGCGTAGCTCATTTATAAACGATGACCGAATAGCGAAAATGGAAGAAACGGAGACAAGGACAAAAATAAGGAAATATGCGCTGCAGAATGCAGTGAAGTACGAGAAACCACCAAAAGAGGATGCAGTGGTGAAGAAGGTTCTTGCCGAACATCCCGATTTAAGGAAGGATGCGAAACGGGTCTCGATATTGGCGAAAGACGAAATAAAGACTATCGGAGCAATGAGCAAGAAAGAGCGAGAGGAAGAATTGACTAAGATAGCTCCGGAATTGGTAACAGAGCTAACAGTGAAAGCGAAAGAGAAAGAAAAACGTGAACCAGGACTACCCGAACTGCCTCTTGCGGAAGACAAAAAAGTTGTGATGCGATTTGCACCTAACCCTAACGGCGCTGCGACACTCGGCAGTACGCGAGGCATAATCGTGAACTCGGAGTATGCGAAAATGCACGGTGGTAAATTCATTCTGAGGTTTGACGACACCGACCCTGTATTGAAACGGCCTTTACTCGAAGCGTATGACTGGTATCTTGAGGATTGTGCGTGGCTGGATGCCAAGCCCGATGAGGTGGTAGTGGCGTCGGAACGCATGGATTTGTATTACAAATATGCGGCGGAGCTGCTAAAAAAAGGTGTTGCGTATGTCTGCTTTTGTTCTGCAGAGACATTTAAGCAGTATAAAGACCACAAGCGACCATGCCCTCACAGAACTGCCGATATTGAAGCGAATATAGGATGTTGGAAAAAGATGTTAAATGGCGTCTACGAAGAAAAAGAAGCGGTTCTGAGGATAAAAACGGATATGGCAAGTGCAGACCCGGCTTTACGCGATTGGGTCGCACTCAGAATTTTAAAACGGGCGCATCCGAGGGTTGGCGATAAATACGTGGTGTGGCCAACGCTGGATTTCGAGTCGGCGATAGAAGACCACTTGCTCGGCATAACGCACATAATACGTGGAAAAGACCTGATGAAATCTGAGAAGCGACAGCGGTTTTTATACGACCATCTCGGCTGGAAGTATCCAACGACAATGGTTTGGGGCAGGATAAAAGTACAGGAATTCGGTAAATTGAGCACTTCCGAGCTGCGAAAGAGGATAGAAAACGGCGAATACGAAGGGTGGGACGACCCGAGACTTCCAACGCTAAAAGCACTTCGCAGAAGAGGGTTTCAGCCAGAAGCGATTCGCAGGTTCTTTATCTCTATCGGCATTACACAAACCGATATCGCAGTGAGCATGAAGAACCTGTATGCAGAGAACAGGAAAGCCGTGGATGCGCTCGCATCGAGATACTTCTTTGTGCGTAATTCGAAGGAGATGAAACTAAAGGATGGGCAATCCTTTGTGGCTAAAGCATTGAAACATCCTTCAAGAGAGGATTACAGGGAGATAAGAACCGGCAATATGGTTTACATAAGTGGTGACGATTTCGCTAAATTAAAACAGGGACAGCGAATACGGCTTAAATTTCTCTGTGATGTGGAAATAGAGAGCATCGAGCCGCTGGTTGCGAACGTCGTAAAAACTCCTGCGGAAGGCGAAATCTCGATTATCCAATGGGCACCATCAGAAGGCATAAAAGTCGTAGTGAAGAAGCCTGACGGGACAGATGAAGGCATAGGCGAGCCTTTGATTGCTTCGGAACTCGGAAACGTGGTGCAGTTCGAAAGATACGGGTTCGTCAGGATTGATTCGGTGGTGGAAAAAGAAGAGGGAAAAGAAGTGGTGGCATATTTCACGCATTAAAACAAACTTTCTTAGAAAGAAAGTTTGATCAAAGAAGCTCATTTTGCATGTTCGCTGATGTAATCCGTTAATGCTCGTTTAGTAGAGAACCATCTTCTTCCAATTTTAACTGCATCTAAAAATCCTTGTCTTGCTCTCAGCCCGATATATTCCTGTGAGTATGGGCACTCCTTTACCTTTGCCAATTCCGCAAGAGAAATCAGCTCGTCTGCGCCACCAAATATTGCCAAATAGAGCGTTAATGACTCGTCTACGAATTTAGCAATGAAATTTGCAAATGGTTCAAGATTGCCCCCATCGGCAAGGCGTAAAAAACGATAGTATTTCCCTCGTTCTTCTTTCCTCAGGACAATAGGGGGATAGCCCTCTTTCACGAGAAAAAGGTTGGTAAGAAGGCGTGCCACTCTCCCATTGCCATCGGTGAACGGATGAATTTCCACCAGTTTATGATGCATGAACGCAGCGGTTTTTACTGGATGCTCCTTTTTGTCCTTATCCTGTAAATTCAAAAATGCAATCAAATCGTCCATCATGCGAGTGACTTTTGAGAAGTCCGGGGGCGTTTTGGTTGCCCCGGTTATTCGCACATTATGAATTCTGTATTTTCCCGCATCAACCTTTATACCCCTAACTACAACCTCATGGATTTGCTGTATGGTTGTATGGTCTATTTCTCTTTTGTCCTTTACTATTGATTCTATCAAGTCGTAAGCTTCTGCGAGATTAGTCGCTTCCAGATGTTCCCTTAGTGATTTACCGCCAATCGTAACCCCTTCTTCAAGCACGAGTTTAGTTTCTTGGAGTGTGAGCGTGTTGCCTTCAATAGCATTTGAATGATAAGTATGAAGTAACCTTAACTCATCCCTGAGTTTTCTCACTGCACTCTCAGGTAGAGGTCTATGTGCATCTAATCGCTCTTTCTTATGCCTGATTCTTTCGAGCAAATTGCTTCTGATTAAAGTATCGGTATCGTGCATTTTCTCGGTTAAACGATATAATAATTATTTCGGGAATCAGTCGCCCTTTCTCTCGCAGAGCATTCTTGATTCCCCCATACTCCCGTGCCGTGTCCAGATCACAAGCGAGTCCCACACTGCTGAACACAAACTCATTATCCAAGAGGAATCTACCACTCATTCATATCGACCCTCTCACACTCATCTTCAATAGCTTTGGTCATTTGCTTGCAAATCTTCGCTATTAATTGCACCTGCAAAATGAAGCAGTTGCTTCCCGGGCACACCTTTCTGTCTGGATAATCCCCTCACAAAATCCAACACACGCTCTTGGAGTTTATACGGAAGGCGATCAAGTTGCTTGACAATCTCCACTTTGATAGAAGATTGGTTGTTCATTGACATTATCTCCTATTTTCACAGTGTATCCTTACTTTTTTGATAATATAAACTTTCTCTACAATCTCTAAAAATATTTTTTGTTATATAATATTTCCACTTCTCTTTATGCTATGCCAATTCAAATATCAAAATACCCTACCTTTTTTATACTTCTAATCGCATACACATAAAGCGTGATTGCAAATGGAAACAGTAAAAATAGGATTTGTGAAATTAGGGAATATAGGAATCTCGAGAATAGTGGATTTATTGCTGGACGAGAGAGCGGATAGAGAAGATATAGACGTTCGTGTGTTGGGCACGGGAGCGAAGATGACACCAGAAAATGCGGCGGACACTCCACGCCTGCTGGACTGGGACCCCGATGTGGTGATAATAACCAGCCCCAATGCTGCACTTCCAGGTCCTAAGAGCGCACGTGAGATGGTGAAGGAGAAAGGCAAGCCCTGCATTGTTATTTCCGATGCACCGGCGAAAAAGGCAGTGGATAAGTTAAAAGAAGGGGGATTTGGATACATTATCATACCCGGGGACCCGATGATAGGAGCGAGGCGGGAGTTTTTAGACCCCGTAGAGATGAGCCTGTTCAATGCCGATGTCCTTTCTGTTCTGTCCATAACCGGCGTAGCAAAATTGGTGCAGGAGGAGATAGATGCTGTTATAGAAGCGATAAAGAAAGGCGAAGAAGTGAAGGTACCACAGATAATAGCAACTGCGGAGCGCGCGGTAGAACGAGCAAAGTTTTCCAATCCGTATGCAAAAGCGAAAGCGATCGCCGCTTACAGCATGGCGGAGAAAGTAGCGGAACTGGACGTAAAAGGGTGTTTCATGATGAAGAACCCCGGAGAATACGTGCCTGTGGTGGCGGCGGCGCATGAACTGTTAAGAGCAGCGGCAAAGCTTGCCTTCGAAGCGCGAGAAGTAGAAAAACAAACAGATAGTTTAGTTCGAGAGCCACATTCCCGAGCAGGGGAGATAATGAAGAAGGAGAAATTAATGGAGAAGCCGAGTGCGTGAGTGATTCCTCACGCCTCTTTTTTATTTTTTCTGTTTACCGCTGAGTTCACAGAGAACACAGAGAGTCCGAAAAATCATTTACTCGTCTCAGCGCTCTCCGCAATCTCTGCGGTAAACAATTCAGGAAATGGTTTGATGCTGGACTCAAAGACGCTTGATAAAATCCTCACGGTAATACTGATTATCGCTATTGTCACCGCATCTGCACTAACTATCTATGTAATCATAACGCCGAAGAAAGGAGAAGAATTCACCGAGTTCTACATCCTCGGCGAGGGAGGTAATGCTTCAGGTTATCCATCCCGCCTTTCCGCAGGCGAGGGAGGAACGGTAATAGTTGGCGTGGTTAACCACGAATACGAACCCGTCTCATACTTGTTCAGGGCGGAGATAGAAAACAAAACAATCGGCGAGCGTGAAATACAGCTCGCACATAATGAAACGGTGGAGTTTTCATTCATATTTACATTTTCGGTTTCTGGAGGCGAAAAGGGGAAAAAGAAACTGGATTTTTTATTGTTCAGACAAAATCAAAATCAAAGCGAAAGCATAAATCTGACCGCGCCTTATCGCGAACTCCATCTCTGGATTGATGTTCGATAAAGATAATTAAAAATGAACATCAACAGGATGGATATGCCTACCAGTTCAGAAACAAATGCGTATGTGAGTTCGATGCCTCCTGTCAACGGCGAATAAGTCCCGAAAAAGCACATTAAAAAGTACTCCCACCAGTGCTGTTCTATCACGCCTTGCGGGAACTGAAATCCAAAAACGGGATAGAACAGTGTTTCAGGACTGAGCCACATTCGGTCTTCGCAGAGATGAATAAAAGAAGCAAAACCGAGGAAAACAACCCCTTTTTCTTCGCTTCCGTTTCGCTTGTATAAGCAAGTGCCAATGAGCAGCAGGATAAAGACGAACAGCAGCGTGTGAGCAAATAATCTACCATTTGAAATTGAGTTTGCCAGCAAAATCTCACCTATTGGCTTATCTATCAAATCCGGCAGGATTGCACCTATAAGGATAAAGCCGTATAACCGACGGTCAGGTACGATTTTTAATGTGTAGAAAACCAGAAATGCAATTCCCAGTGTTATCCCCAGATGTCCGAACAGGAACATGTGTTATCATTAAACTTTCTTCTATTTAAGACACAGATTTACACTGATTTACGCAGATTTATTTTAGTTTAATCGTGTTGATTCTTATCATTAAGCCCTTTCAGGGCTTGCGGGAATGTGGGCAGAGCCCACAAGCGTTAATCTGCGTCCCTAATTCATTTTCTGTTTTCTTAAAATATGGGCCCGATGCGATTCGAACGCATGACCTTCGCCTCGTAAAGGCGACGTCATTCCAACTAGACCACGGGCCCTCTTCTGATATGATTTCAACCCACACCTTTTATAAATCTTACGTTATCATCATTCTTTAACCGACTCGCTATCTCTTCCCTCTTTCTTTCCCTCTTCTTCCATACCCCTACTCGTATTCATATGTTGCAGTGAAAGATTTAAATATCAAGATTTCGTTGGATATGGTTATGTAGGTGAAGATAAGAGGTAAGGAAGAAGTGCGTATATATTAAGTTATATGTTATCACAAACCATAAATTAAATATTGTAATATTGATAAAAGAAGGAGTGAATAACTATGGAGGAAGATAGACTCGTAATCGAACATGTGATGGAGGAGCAATATCAAGGGCATAGTACTCGACGCTCTCTTTACTTACAGTTAGAAAAAGAAGTAAGAATGCCAGTAATTTCATATTTTACCAGTTTTAAGTACCCTGTTATGATTGAAGACAGTGATGCAGATATGCTAGAGGAAGTTCTTCAGAAATGCGATTTATCAAAGGGCTTTATACTATTATTAAGCTCTCTAGGCGGAAGTGGTTTAGCTGCGGAACGCGTCATAAACGTTTGTCGCTCATATAGTGGAACAGGACATTATGTTGCACTTGTTCCCGGGGAGGCTAAATCTGCGGCTACAATGATTTGCCTTGGGGCATCAAAGATAATTATGGGAAAAACCTCTGAACTTGGCTCAATTGATCCGCAAGTAGTGGTTGAAGAAGAGAATAAAGGAAGGATGTGGTTTTCGATATATAATGTGGTGCGGAGTTATGAAGAGTTGTTTGAAAAGGCTGTAAAGGAGAAGGGCAATTTAGAGCCATATCTTCAACAATTAGCCAATTATGACGCAAGAGAAATAGCGGAATTCCGATCATCATTGTCATTATCCGAAGATATCGCCATCAAAGCGCTTAAAACAGGAATGCTATCAGAGTTGTCTGAGAAAGGGATTAAGAAGAAGATAAAGCATTTCCTCACTCCTGAAAAGGTTAAGAACCACGGGAGACCTATCTATGCCCAAGATGCACTAAATTGCAGATTAAATGTGGAAATAAAAGATTTGAAAGAAAAATTTTGGTCTACAGCTTATGAACTATACGTCAGGTTGAACAATCACGTATCAACCAACAATATAGCAAAATGTATTGAGAGTAAAGATTATTCGTTCAAAGCCAAGGTGGAGGAATGATTACGGAAAAAAAGGATATTAGCGAATTGTCTCATAAAGAAAAAAAAAAGATTGAAGACGCAGAAAAAAGCTATCGTAAAATGTGGGAAGAAATCAAACCGTTTATTAGAGAGCGAACGCGTAAACAGTATTCTACAACAGGGGAATGGAAAATTTCAAGTTATGAAGAGGGATGATCAAAATGCATCATTCTCCTCTTTTATCCTTCTCATTATCTCTTTAACGACCTCTTTTAAATTTTCCTCGTTATCGTAATCTTCCACTAAGTTCTCTTTTCCTTTGCCTCGCTTTTTCTCCTTAACCACCAAAATAAGGTTCCGTATCGCTCTTTCCACATCATCCACAATACTTACCGTAGCATGTAAAGAAGTTCTCGATAACGGATTCAAATCAATTGTTATCACCTTTTTTCCCATTTTTATAAGTGCTTCGCATCTATCTCCGTCTTCCAGAGGCGCAAGAACCACATCGGCGCTGTAAATCCCTTCGCGGTCCGCCCTTGCTCGTGCATGCGCTATCCCGGGTATTGTCGCATCTGCTCCATCACCGAGCACGTTTCTCGCTCCTTGTTTCTCCAGCAGCTCCTTTATTTTCATCACCCGCTCTTCGGTTCTGTAAAAGATATTCACCTCTAAAGGGGCATTTGTCAATTCGCTTAACTCAATTATCTCGTTTACCGCTAATGCTGCAACGTTCCCATTCACGGAAATCACAGGTCTCTTCGCAACAAGCAACAAAGCAGCAGCAACTTCTGTCGCTCTTCGCGCCGAATCCAGTGTCCTCTCACCAATTAGATAATCAAATGCTTCACCCCTTCCATGCGCTATCAAACCCTGCTTGCTTGTTATTCCCGCTTCGATACCAGCCACGAGCTTCTCCCGCTTTATTAACGACTTATATCGGGGGTGAGTCTCAGGGATTTTGAACATTGAGATATCTTTTTATTTTATATTCTCTTTATAGAAATATCACGCTTCTTTGGCATTATCTGCTGCAGGATTTCCTTTAATTGTGCATCATTTAGCATGCTTTTTAGCCTTCCCGTCTGCGCCAAGGCAATCAGCTGATTCTCCAGCTGTGCTGCAAATTCGGGCTTTGCGGTTTTTATGTTGTTTAACCTATCCCTTGCCTCTGCAGTGAGAATCTGCCGTAGAATATTCCTTTTCGCTTCCTCTACCTCTTTTCTCTTCCCTTCTTCTTCCGCAGCGCCTGCTTGTGCCTGAAGCATCTGCTCATACTTTTTCCTCCTTATTTCTTCCAATTCGTCTTCACTTGCCATCGTTAATTTAACACCTGCCCCTCTTTTTTCTGCTCTTTTAGCTCATGAGCAGCATTATCAAGAAATTTCTGCCCTGCGGAGGATATTATTCGCCCCTTTCTCCCCGTTTCTGGATTAATTACGTATCCTACCTGCTCTAATTGCAAAAGCACCCCTCGTATCAACTTCCCGGATGCTTTTCTAAACCGCTCGGGCTTTGCGCCCCTTCTTACTCGGCTACCGTAGTACGTGCGCAACCGTGATACACCTACGGGTCCGTGTATGTATATTTGCCGCAGCACGGATGCACAGCGTACCCACCACCAATCCTCACTTAGAGGTGGTAATTCTTTGTTTGCACCCTTCTTCACCTCCATCGCCCACTTGGGCATAGAGATAGTTTTGTTCGTTTTCAATTTCTCCGCTGCCAACTTCACCAGTTTATCTGGTGGCACGTCGTATACCGTTGTCATTTTATTCCCTCATATAGTCTATTAGTCTTTCTATTCCCTCAACGTATAAAAGAAAAAAACTTATGGAATAAAAATACATTTTTAAAAATACCAGATGAGATGAAAACTGAAAGCACAAATACAGACGGTGTGAAAATAGGATTGGAATGCCATGCGCAGCTTCTTACAAAGTCGAAACTATTCTGCTCTTGCTCCACGGACTATCATGATTCCGAGCCCAACACGCATGTATGTGCGACGTGCATGGGCTTACCAGGGGCTTTGCCCGTGGTAAACGAGCGAGCGATAAAATATGCCATAAAAATGGCGCTTGCTCTGGGCTGTGAAGTGCAGCCTGAAATAATCTTCGACCGGAAAAATTATTATTACCCCGACCTCCCGAAAGGTTTTCAGATTACGCAATATGATTTCCCCGTTGCATTGAATGGACTTGTGAGAATAGAGAGTGCGAATGGTGGTAACGGAGGGAAGGAGAGAGAGATAAGAATAAGACGGGTGCACATGGAGGAAGACCCAGGCAGGCTGGTGTACAAGGGCACGATAGATACCGCGAAATATTCGCTGGTTGATTATAACAGGTCGGGAATACCCCTTGTGGAGATAGTAACCGAGCCAGACTTGAGGTCGCCAAAAGAAGCGCGTATATTTTTAGGTAAGCTGAGGAGCATATTAGGATATTTGGACGTGTTTGACGGTGATTTGGAAGGTGCAATGCGTGTTGATGCGAATATATCCGTGGGGGGAGGAGAAAGGGCAGAAGTAAAAAATATCTCGTCCTACAAAGGTGTGGAACGCGCTTTAGCTTTTGAGATAACGCGGCAAAAGAACTTAGTGCGGCGTGGTCTCAAAGTAACGCTGGAGACACGACATTACGATGAAGTGCGCGGAATAACGCTTTCTATGCGGACGAAAGAGTTTGAACATGATTACAGGTACTTCCCCGAGCCCGACCTTGTGCCTATTCGTATTTCTGAGCTGGTGGAAGGGATAAGGAAGGAAATCCCGGAACTTCCTGACGAAAAGAAGAGCCGGTTCATCACACAGTATTCCATAACGCGCGAGCATGCGAATGCGCTCACTTTTGACATAAACATAGCGGATTTTTACGAAGAAGTGGCATCAAAAACGGATGCGAGGTTGAGTGCTGCATGGATAGCAGACGTTCTGAAGGGTGAGCTAAATTATCGCGCTATTTCTATGCGTGAAGCAACCGAACGGATTTCTGTCGATGAGTTCGTTGCTATTTTAACCTATTTGAAAAAAGGCGTGATTACTGACCGAGGTGCGACGGAAATAATAAGGGAGATGCTTGACCACGGGGGCAAGCCGGATGAGATAATAAACAGAAAAGGATTGGCAAGTATAGGTTCGGCAGAAGCAGAGAAGGCTGTGTTGCAGGTGATAACGGAGAACGAAGATGCGGTAGAAGATTATAAAACAGGTAAAAGCGAGGCATTGAATTTCTTAGTTGGGCAGGTAATGAGAAAAACAAGAGGAAAGGCAGCGCCAAAAGACGTTAATGATATGCTGAAACGGGAGATGAACAAACAAGAAAATAAAGTATAGACACAGATTAACGCAGATGATAAGAATCAACACGGTTAAACTAAAATAAATCTGCGTAAATCCGTGTAAATCTGTGTCTTCAATAGACGGGAGCTATACTTTATATACAAAAAATAAAAAAAAGAGGAGTTTATACCAGCTTTTTCCCGGCATTGGGTCCGGGACTCACCGAATAAACTTCCTCTACCTTTAGTATCACTGCACTTTTCGCATCCAGTTTTAACTTCTCCTTCACGGCTTCCTTCATTTCCTCAAATATCGGACCGACAGTCAGAAATTTCTGGAAAGTGCCTTTTATCTGATAGCCTGTACTGCCCTTGAAAGCAGTAACCGCTATTTTCTTTGTCGCTTCCAAATTGGCTTTCGTCTTACCCAAAAACATGTCTCCAAATGCAAGTGTTTCTTCATCCACTACGGAAAACGTCCTTACTGGCACAACGTTCAATTTCCCTTCGACATCAGCGGTTGCAACTGCTTTTGACGCGCTCCAGTCGTTGAATATCTCCATCACTTCCTCTGGCATCTTTACCATTTCTTTCGCCTCCACATTGCTTTATCTATAAATATCTACAATAATATATAAATATCATTCTTTTCAACGAGTTTTAAATTAATACTGGCTAACATAGGAAGTGATAGAACACATTCAAAATGGTCCTAAAAAAGAGAAAGAAACTAATCATTGTTTCAGTGTTAATAGCAACGATACTCGTAGGAACGTTCTACGTTTTATTCTTCCTACCCCCTGATGATTTGGAGTGGCGTATTCCAGCAAATAAGATAGCCATAATAGAGATTAAAGGGGAGATAACAGAGGATTATGAGGGTGGTGTAAATCCCGAGGCAATTAGAAAACTTCTGGATAGGGCTGAAGAAGATGAGCAGATAAAAGCAATTGTGCTCAGGATAAACAGTGGAGGTGGAGATGCAGGGGCATCATGGGAGATGTATAGGGCAGTGGGGAGGGTGGATAAACCGGTTGTTGCATCTATTGCCAATGCCGGTGCTTCCGGTGCATATTTAGTTGCGGTTGCCGCGGATGAGATAATAGCTACGCCTATGTCGGTAATAGGAAGTATAGGTGCTTCGATGGAGTTCCCTTTTGACGTCCCGGCAAATGCATCAGAAGAAGCAGAGAAAATATCTTCTTTGCCTTCCGGCGAGTTCAAGGATGTGTTTGCCGATTATCGGCTAAACGATAGCGAACGAGCGTATCTAAACGAACGCTTGGAGAGCATTCAAGAAGTGTTTTCGGCGTGTGTTGCGGAAAACAGGAACATAAGCGAGGAGGATATGATGAATATATCACACGGAGGCTGGTTCACCGGTGAGGAAGGATTGCAGCTGGGTCTCGTGGATAAGGCAGGGAACTTAGAGGATGCAATAGAGGAAGCGGCTGAGCTCGCAAATGTTTCGCTGAAAGATACCAGAGTTGTGACTTTGAGAATCGAAGGTTCACGAGTACGGGAGAGGGAAGAATGAAAAATTATTAACCACAGATTACACAGATTAACACAAACCTTTCTTTCAAAAAGAAAGCTTTACCAAAGAAATTTGTTTTTCTTTTAGCACAGGTTTTCTTTTTTTGAAAAAGAAAAAGTGTTGCGTAAATCCGTGTAAATCGGTGTCTCAAATAGAAGGAGGTTATACTTTATATACATTAAAATGTTCGATAACCAGAAGCAGGCGCAGGAATTAAACTGCAAACTAATTGCTGGTAAAGTCAGGGTATCAAATGTAGACGATTTTCTTTCCCTATTGAAAACCATCGCTCATAAATATGATGTGACGATACAAGCGATGAATGCGGAGTTGATAGCCGGGGAAGAACATATAAAATCAGCGGTGAAAAAGGCACTGCGGGCGGTGGAGAGGAACAGAAACATAACAAATGACCTGGGTTTGGAGATTCTTTTATATGCCGCGGGAAGAAGGCAGATAGAAAGAGCTTTGGCGATGGGGGTGTCGGAATCAGAAGGCGAAAACGCGAAAACAGTTGCAATCGTTATTGTTGATGCTTCTGCACGAGCACAAAGAGAAAAAGATTTGGAGATGGTTGCTGAAGAAGTAAAGAGGAAAATAGGGGTACAAGAAGAGCCAATCTCAGAGTTGGAGTTAGAATATAAAGAGAATAAAAAAGAGGGTATAAAGAAGTTCTTTGACATAACAGAGGCTGAGTTAAAAGCGGTGGGTGAATCCAAACTAAAGAAGTTGGTGTTAGAAAGGGTTGCGATGTTAGATGTGCTGAAATGAGGGGACCAAAACCCAAGCATCAAATCACAAATGGGGAATAGGGATTAGCCAATAGGGAATAAGGTATATTTGTCCAATTTCTGATCCCTATTTTGCCACCTGGCTATTGGTTGGCTATGATTGGCGATTGGAATTCGAATTTTGGTGCTTGGAACTTGTAATTTGCATATTGCCCCAAAAAGGTGCGGAGTTAAGGTTAGTATTTAGGATTTCCACCGCAAGATTTTGATTAATTACTCGGTGATTGCTCGTGCACGGCAAAGAATCTACCCTTCTCTTCCCGCTCGCGCTCACGCTTTTCCTTCCATTTGTAATATCTATCAATAATTGATTTTGTAGTGTGGGACACCCTTACATCATTTTCAGGTTTGTAATATGCAATGTGCTTGACTTCATGTCTTGGTCTTGCATTTCCAATAGCTTTGATCAAGAATACTTTGTGATGGTCTCTAAAATAGTGCTTTCCACTAAATGTTTTATTTTTTAATCCAACATGACTAAAAATGTATTTAGCGTCATAAGCAACTAAACCTGTTTCTTCTCTTAATTCTCTAATGGCACCTTGCATTCTTGTTTCGCCTTTATTTGCTCCACCACCTGGTAGAATAAACACTCTTTTATGACCAGAAGTTACCAGAATACCCTTACTTGTTTCTACTATTGCTGTCCCTCTTTTTCTCCTATGTGTCATTTATTTCATTTTTGCACGGGTTCTTTTTTGATTTACAGATTAAGACCACCAACTTTTTATATTTCAACATTTCATGTTTAGAATAAGGATATAAGATAAAAATGCCGCATTACCTTATAGAATTCAGGTTCCATGGATACGCCAATAAATATCTTAAAAGGCAAATTTTTGAAGTCGCAAGAAGATTTCATGTTAAAGGTGTAACAAGGAAAAGACCTGTTCCACATATTTCATTAGCAGGTCCCTTTGAAACGAGGGATATAAAAAGAGTGATTAGAGATGTGGAAATTGTGGCTAAGAATTACAAGCTTGTAAATTTCAAACTCAAAGGGTTTGGTTACTTCAATAACCCCAATGGCAAGGTTATTTACGCAGATATTGAACCTTCAAAAGAACTTGAAGAATTGCGATGGGAATTAGCAAAAAGATTAACGAAGTATGCCGAACTCAAAGAATGGGATAAGAATAACAAATTCTCATTTCACGCCACAATCGCTTTTAAGGACATTGATAGGAAATTTTCCGATATTTGGAGATACCTGAAAAGCAAAGAAGAACCCAACATCAATCAACATCTTTTGAGAATAACAATCATAGGGGGAGGTAGTAAAATAGTAAGCGAATATGACCTAATGCTTAAACGAATATTAAACCGAAGGCAAGCGTTAAGCAAGAGAATATGGAAGAAAACTATTTTTAGATTGAAAATAAAATTGTTCCGTAGAAAATTGTTGGCTATGATTAAAAAGATATTCCGGTGGTCGTGATGATATATCTCATAAGCGATTTGCATTTGGACCATAAGAACATCATAAAGTATTGCAACCGACCTTTCTCTTCTGTTGAGGAAATGAACCGAACAATTATAGACAACTGGAATGAAGTTGTGAAGGAGGACGATTTTGTGTATCTCGTTGGTGATTTGGCTTTTGGGAGGAAGAAAACTAAGATACGATATTGGTTGAAAAAATTGAATGGGAATGTTATCTTACTTATTGGAAATCATGATAAAGGATATCTTGATTCGGTTCCACATGCGAATAAGTGCGTTTTATCCTATAAAAGGAAGGAATTTTTGCTGATTCACGACCCTGAGAAGGTAAGAAAATGGGATGGTTGGGTTATTCACGGACACAAGCATAATAACAAGCCAGAAGAGTATCCGTTTATAAACGGGCGGAATAAAACAATAAATGTAAGCGTGGAATTGATAAACTACACGCCGGTTTCTATTGATTTTTTGGTGGATAGGATGGATGAGATTGTTTATTGGGAAGCGATTGATAAAGAGCCAGTATATAGATAGAAATGGTTGTATTTGTATAGCGAATGCAAAAAACCACGAGAGTTCACAAGATTAACACAAGAATTTTAGGTTAATATGGATAGAATATCCGATAGTGTACTGAAAACAGATTCCCATTATTGTTCTCTCGTGAAAATCTGTGTAATCTTGTGGTTAATACAATCTTACTTTTTACTTCACCGCACCTCGCATTCGGCAACATAACCTTTCCTTTTCACCGCATCCCTCAAATATTCTAACTCGTCATCCGTGTAAACCACTTCATCTTCATCTTCATCGAGAATTTTCGTGTCCAACACCTTTACAGGCACGAATTTCTGCAATATATACCGTTTACTACCTCGTATCAGCTGTCCTATTTCTAAAATATCGCGCTTACCTAATTGCGATTTCACTACCGTCGTTCGAAATTCATAATCCAATCTGGAAGACATGATTAATTCGATACTGTGTTCGATTTTTGCCGGGTCAACCCGGGAACTGGTAATCTCCTGGTATCTTTCCAACGGCGCTTTCACGTCCATAGCAATGTAGTCCACGATTTCGTGTTCTATCGCTTCGCTCAGTATTTCAGGCTTGCTGCCGTTTGTATCCAGCTTAACCAGATAACCCAATTTTTTGAGGTCACTCATAAAATCAATCAGGTCCGGCTGAAGTGTTGGTTCTCCACCCGTTATTTCGACAGCATCGAGTTTTCCTCTGCGATTTGCCAAAAATTCAATGATTTCTTCTTCCGCGATAGGACGTGAGTAACGCTTGGGGTCCACCAGCTCCGGATTGTGGCAATACGAACACCTGAAATTGCAGCCCTGTGTAAACACGATAGCACATATTTTCCCGGGATAGTCTATTAACGAAAATCGCTGAAACCCGCCGATGTTCATTATACGTTACCTTATATCAAACGTCTTCCTCTTCTTAAATTCTTCCTGCTTGCCTCTGTTCCATTGGTTTACCGGACGCAGATAACCCACTACACGTGAATATACCTCCGTCTCCGCACCACACTCCGGGCAGGCATAATGCTCACCTGCTATATAGCCATGCGCGGGGCAAACAGAAAAGGTCGGCGTGAAGGTAAAGTAAGGCAAGTGATAGAGCTCGCAGATTTTCCTGATTAACGCTTTCAGTGTGTTAGGGTCGCTGACACGCTCTCCGGCAAAAATGTGTACGACGGTGCCTCCTGTGTACTTTGTCTGTATTTCATCCTGCAAGTCCAGCGCCTCGAAGACGTCATCCGTATAATTTACCGGTAGTTGCGTGGAATTAGTATAAAATGGCTCTGCACCCTTCTTCCAGTCCTCTTCATTAGCACATATTATCTTCGGATTGCTCTCCTTATCCTTTTTTGCAAGCCGGTAAGAAGTCCCCTCCGCAGGCGTTGCCTCCAGATTATAGTTATTCCCAGTTTCTTCCTGAAATTCTAATAATTTATCACGCATAAAATCTAACACCCGTGAGGTAAACACTCTGGACTTTTCCGATGCGATATTCTCTCCAAACATATTCAAGCAGGCTTCATTCATACCCACCAAACCAATCGTGGAGAAATGATTCTTCCAGTACTCACCAAAACGCTCTTTTACGCCTCTTAAATAATATTTCGTGTACGGATAGAGATTCTTTTCCATAAAGTTCTCTAAAACCTTCCTCTTTATTTCCAGGCTCTCCTCCGCCAGAACCATCAACCGCTCTAAAGCCATGATAAAGTCTTCTTCGTCCCTCGCGGAATATCCAAGTCTTGGCATGTTAATCGTGACCACACCGATAGAGCCCGTTAACGGACTCGACCCGAAAAGACCGCCTCCTCTTCTCTCTAACTCTCTGTTATCTATTCGCAACCGGCAGCACATGCTTCGGGCATCTTCGGGATTCATATCAGAATTTATAAAGTTAGAGAAGTAAGGCACGCCGTATTTAGCGGTAACTTGCCACAAAACGTCCAGATTAGGGTTCGCCCAGTCGAAATCCTTCGTAATATTGTAAGTGGGGATAGGAAAAGTAAATACCCTGCCTTTGGCATCTCCCTCTCCCATTACTTCTAAAAGTGCCCGATTAAACATTTCCATCTCGTCCTTGAAGTCATTATACGTTTCTTTTTGCGGAACTCCACCAATGACGACACTCTGGTTGGCGTAGTACTCGGGAACGGTCAGGTCTAAAGTGATGTTGGTGAATGGTGCTTGAAATCCAACCCTGGTGGGAACGTTCACGTTAAATACAAACTCCTGCAATGCCTGCTTCACTTCTTCATAGCCCAATCCATCTGCTCGTATAAAAGGTGCAAGCAAGGTATCAAAATTGGAGAACGCCTGAGCGCCCGCAGCCTCTCCCTGTAGCGAATAAAAGAAATTTACTGCCTGCCCTAATGCAGAACGGAAATGTTTAGCGGGTTCACTTTCTACTTTTCCCGGCGCTCCCCTGAAACCCTCTACCAACAAATCAAAAAGGTCCCAGC
This sequence comes from Methanobacteriota archaeon, assembly GCA_034660015.1. GTDB lineage: Archaea > Halobacteriota > Syntropharchaeia > Alkanophagales > Methanospirareceae > QEXZ01. The sequence goes on from JAYEII010000067.1 coordinate 31,768, forward strand.
CGACACAATAAACCGAGAGAATGTTCAAATCGTGTATATGAAAATCGCCATTTAAATGCGCCTGTCTTACTTCTGACGGGTAGATTTTAATTAACCAGTAGGTTTTGCTGATTTCCGAAGAGATATAATTGTTTAACCCCTGTAAAGAGAAGGTCATATTGCTATTTTCATTAACCTGCCAGTCAAGCTTCTCCAGGTATTGGTCAACCATGTCAACGTCTGCTTTTGCCGTTATCTCCCTGATTCCCGCATGTTGCTCTCGATAAATAATATACCCCCTGGCGGTTTTGCGATAAGGGGAAGATAACAAAACCTCCTCAACCACGTCTTGAATCCCTTCTACAGTAGGTATCCTGTGCGGGATTGCCTGCTGCGCCAAATTCAATACCTTAAGGGTCAATTTCCGCGCGATTTTATGATCAAACTCGCCTGTTGCTGCACCTGCTTTTGCAATCGCATCTGCAATCTTCTTAGAATCAAATCTTACTACCCTGCCATCCCTTTTTCTTATCTTCTTAAACACGTCCCTTTACCCTCCTTATACGCTCAATCCCTCCTTAAGAGCCCACTCCTTTTTTCTTTCTTGTTGTATATACCATATAACTTGCTTCTATTTAAGGCATGGATTTACACAGATTTTTTCTTGTGTTAATCTCGTGAATTCTCGTGGTTTATTAATAGGAAATTATCTTTATCGGGAAAATCAGAAATATGCATCTTTATCTATATATCATCTCCAAAATTATACCAAGAAAAATCTATTGATAATTGGTACTACTATTTAAATAAAAGTATATTTAGACAAAACTAACATCTATAATTAGTGTGATGAGAATGGTAGAAGAAAAGGAAAGGGAGGGCTCTATTAGGGGAGAAATCGAGAGCTTAGTTGAAGCAGAAAATCTCAGAGGCTTGCTCTATAAAGCGGGCGAGTTGCATGGGCATCTATGCAGTCATCTGGCATACGGGGTGAAGGCGGGCTATATTGCAATGCGAGAATTGGGTGTAAAGAGCAAGGGTATGGAGGACGTAATCGCAATTATTGAGACTAATAACTGTTTCAGTGACGGCGTTCAAATGGTTACTGGCTGTTCCTTTGGGAACAATGCTCTGATCTACCGAGATTTCGGCAAGACCGCGGTGACCGTGGCGAAAAGGGATGGAGCCGCTGTGAGAATAGCTTTAAATCCCAATTTTGAGGATTCCCGTGAAAAAGAGTATCCCGAAGCATATAAACTCTTCGATAAGATTGTTGCCAAGCGCGAAAAGGCAACACCAGAGGAGTATAAAAGATTGATGCATCTATTTGCAGAAAAGGCAACTGAGGAGTTGGATAGACCGGCGGATGAAATGTTCATAACAAAACGTCTGAAAATTATAGTGCCCAAATACGCACCCATATTTGATTCGGTGAGATGCTCGATTTGTGGAGAGAACATAATGAAAAGCCGAGCTGTAAGCCATAACGGAGAACATTTTTGCATCCCATGCTCCTGCCGGGGATACTATCAGATGGACGGGTATGGCATTTCCGTTCAGGAAGGAGGTGTTAAAGGAAATGAAGAATAAACATAAACATAAACATAAACATATCTCAAGTGTAACAATAGTGTCAATTTTAGTGGTCTCTTTATTAATGGGCCCATCCATCGCCAGCGCAGGTTCTGAAACCGCAAAAGCAGGAGAGGTAATATATACAATTGCTGATCCCACTGGTGATTGGGGCTATCCCTCTCCTCACGGACACTATCCACGTGGTCCTGGATACGTAAGGATGAGCTTCATCTTTGACACTTTGGTATGGAAGGACACACAAGGTTTCGTGCCCGCACTTGCCACCGATTGGGAGTACCTCGAAGATGAAAATGCGTATCTTTTCCATCTGCGTAAAGACGTTATCTGGCACGATGGCGAGAAGTTTACGGCTGAAGATGTCGCTTTTACCTTCAATTATGTTAAGGAACACCCCAGTTGGTGGGTGGACCTTAAATCAGTAAAGCAGGTTGAGGTACTTGACGAATATACCGTAAAAATCTACTTGACGGAGCCGTACGCACCTTTCCTTAACGACGATGCAGGCACATTAGCCATCCTTCCAAAACATATATGGCAGGATGTCAAAAATCCAAGCGAATTTCTAAACGAGGAAGCGCTGATAGGTACCGGACCATTCAAGCTCGTTGATTACAGCAAAACACATGGCACCTACCTCTATGAAGCCTACGAAGATTACTATCAGGGAAAGCCAGAGATAGACCGACTAAAATTTGTAAAGATCAGCGAGGAGATGGCTTCTACGGCATTAATGAGTGGAGAAGTCAACGCTACTGCTATCCCACCGGAAACCGAGGTGGAGGTTAACGGGAAGGGCTTCACGGTAATAAACCAATCCGGGGACTGGAATGCGAAGCTAATGATAAATCACGAAAAAGAGCCCATGTCTTCTAAAGAGTTCAGACATGCCCTTGCCTATGCAATAAACAGGGATGAACTGGTGGAAATCGCACAACGGGGTCATGCAATTCGAGGAAGCCCCGGGCTGCTTTCTCCTAACAGCCCCTATTACAATCCCAACATTGTAAAATATGAATACAATCCACAGCGTGCAAAGGATATTTTGGAAAGCCAGGGATACCAACTGAAAGACGGTTACTACTGGAAAAAAGGGGAAATACTCGAACTCGAACTTATAACGGCTCCGCGTATGGGTTTTGAACGTGTCGCGGAGATAATTGCGCGACAGTTGGGGGAAGCAGGGATAAAAGTCAGCGTCAGAAGCCTTGAATGGAAAACCCTTGATTCCAGGGTCATAAGTCAGCAATTTGATTTGGCTATAAGCGGTCATGGTGGAATCGGTGGCGACCCATCAATTCTGAACAAAGTAATTCTCGGCAAGTTCGGCTACAGTGCGAATTACACCAAAAATGAGTCCTTGAACCAGTTGCTCGAAGCACATTTGCATGAGATGGACGAGGAAAAGAGGAAAGAGATAGTGCATAAAATTCAGAAGATATACGCAGAGGAGCTCCCCGCTCTAACTCTTTACTACCCGACGTGGTACTGGGGACATGACGGTCGCGTTGACATTTATTACACCATGGGCGGTATTGCAAGGGGCATTCCCATCCCTCTGAACACGCTGGCTTTTATGGAATACCAAGCAAAGGTAAAGGCTCCAGCACCCACAGCCACGGAAGCACCGATACCGGGATTTGAACCCGCAATTTCGCTACTTGTGCTAATTACGGTAGCGTATCTGATAAAAAGACGAAGAAAGCATTGACCACAAAAAATGAAGACGGCAAAAATTAGTACCTATGCAATAGCCTTCCTCATAATACTATCCCTGAATTTTTTACTCCCCAGGATGATGCCGGGCGACCCGCTTACCGCCATCTGTGGCGAAGAAGCCCTTATAGAGATGACGCCGGAGCTGAGAACCGAGCTTATGCATCGCTTTGCTTTGGATGAACCACTCGGAAAACAATTCTTCGTTTATTTAGCCGGCATTGTGCGTGGTGATTTTGGATACTCCTACTACTATAACGCTCCGGTATTGGAAGTAGTTCTTGAAGCGCTCCCCTGGACCCTGCTTCTCCTTGGCTCATCGCTCGTACTTTCCACTTTACTGAGCATAATTATGGGGATAGAATCAGGCTGGAGACGTGGTAGAAACAGTGATAAATCCTTGCTCACCACAACCATGATTATGAACGGCTTTCCTAACTTCTTCATCGGCATTGTTCTGCTTCTATTATTTGGCGTTTATCTCGGTTTTCTACCGCTTCAGGGCGCCAAAACCCCTTATTCCGGTCTATCCGGTCTAAATCTTATGCTTGATATAGCAAGGCACCTTGTCTTACCTCTTACCGCGTTGACCTTGTCGCAGATCCCCAGTTCTTATCTCCTGATGAGGAATACGATGATAACCACGCTAAAAGAGCCTTTTGTCCTGACGGCAAAAGCAAAAGGTCTATCCGAGGCGTCAGTAAGGTATAAACACGCGGGTAGAAATGCAATACTCCCGATTGTCACCACGACAGGTGTAAGAGTAGGAATTATCGTTACAGGTGCACTTTTCATTGAAATGATTTTCTCCTATCCCGGTGTGGGACTTTTGATATATAACTCGCTGTTCATGCGTGATTATCCGATTTTACAGGGCGCTTTCTTCATTGTAACGGTTTTTGTCATAGTTGCCAACTTTGTCGTTGATTTACTGTATACAAAAATCGACCCGAGAATAAGGATAGATGGAATAGAACATGCACATTAATTACTGGAAAGAACTGAAAAAGAACTCCTTTGGAAAGATCGGGTTAGCTATGCTCATCTTAGTAGTCATTATCGCGGGGTCGTTTCCTCTCCTTACTCGCTATGACCCGGGTGAGCCAAGCCACTCAGCCTTTAAACCTCCTTCCAGCGAGCATTGGTTGGGGACAAACGATGTAGGACAGGATATTTGGAGTCGTCTCATATACGGTGCGAGAAACTCACTCTTAGTGGCTTTAGGTGTGGGTCTGTTCACAACGCTTATCAGTACGGTTGCCGGCGCATCAGTTGCTTTGGTCGGCGGATTATACGAGCGAATAATGATGAGAGCGGTAGATGCCCTCATTGCGATTCCCGCATTCATTGTAATCATTTTGGTCGCAGCCTACGTCCTACCGAATGTTTGGACACTTATCTTTCTCATTTCTATCTTAACATGGCAGGGAGGAGCGAGACTGGTAAGAGCTCAAACGCTATCACTTAAGGAAAGAATGC
>JAYEII010000068.1:0-4413 GCA_034660015.1 Methanobacteriota archaeon
GATGGGATAGGCTCGCTGAGGGTATTGAAAGAGACCGTGGGCGAACTAAACGGCAAAAAGGTGTTAATTCTTGGTGCGGGTGGCGCCGCAAAGGCTATTTCATTTTATCTCAATACCGAAGGTGCAAGGGTGACAATAGCGAACAGGACAAAAGAAAGAGCCGCACAGTTGGCTTCTAATCTCCGTAATGCGAATTCTATTGGCTTGGATGCCGAGCTTAAAGAGCACGTCAAGGATTCGGATATTCTGATTAATGCTACTTCCGTGGGTATGCATCCACACGAAGATGCTACTTTAGTTAATGCAGATATGATGCATCCAGACCTTGTTGTATTCGATATCGTGTATAATCCGATGGACACGAAGTTACTGAGAGAGGCGAAGCGTGCTGGCGTAAAAAAGATAGTGGATGGTGTGAAGATGCTTGTGTATCAAGGAGCTGCTTCGTTCAAGATATGGACAAAGGAGGAGCCGCCGGTAGAGGTGATGGAGAAGGCGGTCAGGGCTGCTCTGATTCGTGATTAGTGGTTATTTTTATAAAGTTGCTAAATCCTTAAAATTCACCGCAGAGCACACGGAGAACGCAAAGGCACCAGAAAACCTAAACAATGATTGAAACAGTCCTAAAACTCTGCGTACTCTGCGCTCTTCGCGGTGATAAATCATTTGATTTTTAGATTGTGCCCACCCGAAGCAAGGCAAAAAGAAGCAATCAGCGCATCTAGTTGAATCCGTTCATTTGCACCCTCGGTAATTCGATAATCCGCTTCTCCAATTCGGTCCATCAATTCCACCTTCTCCCTCGCAGGAATGTCCATATTTATCACGAGCCGGTGCATCTGCGCCAATATTTCGTCACCTGAAATACCTTTATCCACCAAATCCTCTAATTTATCCAGCGCATCGAAGAATTTACCGTCCAACGCCCTTTTTATTAACTCCTGTATCTCTTCTGGTCTTGCAGTTGCCGTTGTCTCGTAGATGCGTTCCGGCTTTATTTCGCTACCGAGCACCGCAGCACTTTGCAATGCGTTTACTGCTCTTCGCATATCGCCCATCGAAACGTAGTTTATTGCTTTTATGGCTTCTTCTGACAATGTCAAACCCTCTTTTTCCGCTATATATTTTACACGCGATGCGATAGCATCATGAGCAAGCGATTTGAACCTATACACGGAACATCTGGATTGTATGGGACCTATTATTTTGGCTGAGTAATTGCAACTGAGGACAAATCTGCAAGTGCCGGAATACCGTTCCATCGTTCTTCTCAATGCGGATTGCGCGGCATCGGTCAACGCATCCGCCTCGTCAAGGAAGATGATTTTGAATGACGCATCGCCAATGGGCATGGTTCTCGCAAAGTTCTTTATCTTGTTGCGGACCACGTCTATGCCCCTTTCGTCGCTTGCGTTCAATTCAGTGAAGTTCTCCGACCAGGTATCGCCATACAGTTCGCGTGCCATAGCAACAGCAGCGGCGGTTTTCCCTACTCCCGCGGGTCCGGAAAAGATAAGATGCGGTAAGTTCCTTTTCCTGACATAAGACGTAAGATTATTTATTATGGCGTTCTGTCCTGCCACCTCTTCCAGCTTCCTTGGTCTGTATTTCTCAGTCCATATCTCTTCTCGCTGCATCATTACACTTTTTCTTTTTTGTACAAAAAAGAAAACCTGTACTAAAAGAAAAAAAGACTTGTTTCTTTAGTCAAGCTTTCTTCTTAAGAAAGGTTGTTAGTCAAGGTTTTTACCGAAGGTAAAAAAGTTGTTGGTAAAGCTTTCTTTTCTAAAGAAATATTTTTGATGAAGTTTTTTTAAAAAGGTTTCCCTTAAAGATATATATGGATATAAATCTGGCTTTTGGATTGTTGTTGGAGGAGGCGATTATCGCGTTTATCATGCTTTTCGTGATAATGGACCCTTCAGGCAATATTCCCGTATTTATGGCGTTAACGAAAGGTATGAGTGAACGAGGGAGGAAAAAGGAGCTCAATTACGCCGTTTTGGTTGCTACAATTCTACTTCTCCTGTTTGCCTTTCTTGGAAAGATTATTCTATACGTGTTGGACATAACTACATATAGCTTTATGATAGCAGGCGGCATCCTCCTTCTGTTCTTCTCCCTTGACCTTTTGAGAGGTGAGCACAAATATGCAGCCAGTGAAGAATCAGGTGCAGGTGCCGGGGTAGGAGTAGGAGCAGTTCCCTTAGGAACTCCTTTACTCGCCGGTCCAGGTGCTATAACGGCGGTTATGGTGATAATACAATCTTATGAAAAATTTATTACGGGAGCTTTTGTGGTTCTTTTTGCTATTTTCTCCGCTATTATCGCAACAAGGCTCGTATTAGGGCAATCAGAAAGGATATATCAGATATTAGGGAAAGTAGGGTCGGAAGTGTTGAGCCGTGTAATGGGGATAATCGTGGCGGCAATTGCGATACAGTTTATTGTAAACGGGATAATGGGGATGCTATAAACCATTTTAGAAAATTATTATGTTTTACTTTATTTATCATAACCTGAATGGCAAACATCAAAAAAACACCGGAAGTTTTATAAAGGGAAAAAATAGAAATGTTTGAACAGGGGCAGATAAAAATACGAAAATGAGGCAAACACGGCGGTAGAGAATGCGATAAAAGTGGCTGTTGGTGCTGTGAAATGTATCAATACTGAAGTTGACGCATCTTGACACCGAGTCTACATCCAAAGCTTAATAGCTTAATTCCTCTTTCCACCTCAGCGGCTTATCTATGACACAATATGCAGAAGTTCTGCCTCTTCCGCTTAGTTTAAGCCTTACAGCTCTATGCGCCGCACTTCCTTTTACCACTATTCTCTCATATTTCCGAACTTGGCAGGTTATTACCTCACCCTCTATTGCATCTCCTTTGTTCCTGCACACTGACATAGAAACCACCTATTCCACTTTACCATCTTTTATTAACTTCTCAACGATTTCGTGAACCATCCTGAGGTCAAGTCCCAAATCATTGGACATCTCATACATATAAGCAGTTTCATGACTTTTTAAATAATCCTCTATCATGTTTTCAGCCTCTGAGTATGGAACATCCTTTAACACCACTATCTTTTCAATGACCTCTCCTGATTTGCTCCTTTTAATTTCTTCGAGTTCCTTTCTTAATTTGAATATCTCTTGAACGAATGCATATAATATCCTACCTATATTTTCTTCACCCTCTGATGCAAGTTTCCCAGGGTGCATTTTCAAAATTTCTTCAAAACTAACTACTTCTTGCATTTTATCGCTCCTAAGTTGATTTAACCCAACTTGCATATTTATGCTTACATTATGTTATTGACATAACAATACATAAAAGCTTTTTGATTTTCATACCATTAGGAAAGGAGTATAACGGAAAAATATTTCGAGAAAAAATAAATCGTTGACACAGATTAACGCAGATTAACACAGATGATAAGAATCAACACGGTTAAATTTAACTAAAATAAATCTGTGTAAATCTGTGTCTTAAATAGAGGAAACATCTACTTTATGTACAATAAAAAAAAAACAGAATAGTAAAAAATGCCTTAGATGCCTCGGTAGCTTAGCTTGGTTTGAGCGGCTGATTTGTAATCAGCAGGTCGAGGGTTCAAATCCCTCCCGGGGCTTTAGTCGAAAAGTTTAAAGCCACATTTGTTTTATGTATCCCTCATGAGTGCGGTACATAATTTTGAGAAGCAGGTAGAGAGAGCGGAACTTATTCTTGAGAAGGTGTAAGGTTTTTATATGTTGGGTGAGAATATGTGTGTGGGTGCGATGAAGGCAGCGGGGGGAACATAGAATGCTTGGATAGATTGTAGCGTTAATTATTTTCATTTGTTTAATTGTTTATATTTCGAAGAATAAAAAGCAGGATACCATTTTTGTTGCTACTTTTGAGAAGGTCGGGATGGATTCTATTGAGGATTCTTTACATGCGATGATTAACAAGGCGGAGTTTGAAATTGTTCTGGTTACGCCCTGGATTAAACAGGGGGTTTGGAATAGGTTTAGGTGGGGAATTTATGATTTTATCAAAAATGGTGGCAAATTGTTGGTTTTTATTAATGGAACTGATGAGGATTTTTCTTCTGAGAGGAGTGATTTGAGTGTGGTTAATGAAATTAGAAAGCATGGTGGTGTGGTTAAGTACGTTCCTGAGTTTCACGCTAAACTTTACGTTGTTGATTGCCGTGAGGCGCTTATTTGTTCTGCTAATTTTTCGTGGCACGGACTTGATAAAAACTATGAGGCGGGGTGTGGACTTGTAATCCGGGGGTCATTAAGGATGTAGGGAAGTTTGTGGATAGGTTGGAGTATCCCTAAGTGAATTACACAGATTCTCACGAGAAAACGATAATAGAGAAGGGGTTTCCATTGGCTATTCTAACCTCCATTGCTTC
>JAYEII010000068.1:4513-9615 GCA_034660015.1 Methanobacteriota archaeon
GGGTCATTAAGGATGTAGGGAAGTTTGTGGATAGGTTGGAGTATCCCTAAGTGAATTACACAGATTCTCACGAGAAAACGATAATAGAGAAGGGGTTTCCATTGGCTATTCTAACCTCCATTGCTTCTTTTTCTTGCTCCTGCTATACAAATACGCCTTATCAATTTATAACCCTCACTAAGCCACTAAGCCACTAAACTACTAAGCCGCCAAACTGCCAAACCGCCAAACTGCCAAACCACTAAACCGCCAACCCCCTATCTTCTCCTTCTTATCCTCTCTTCTCCCACTTATGCAAATCAAGCACCTGAGAAAGCGTCTTACCCCCCTTTATCTCTTCTCTTATTCGTTCCTCGTTTTTCCATACTTCCTTCGCACGCCTTGCGATTTCATACGCATGCTCCTTTGGAACAACCACAACGCCATCGTCATCACCTATAATCCAATCCCCATGGTTCACTTCCTGCCCACCACATTTTATCTCCGCATTTAGTTCTCCGAAGCCCTTTGGCTCCCCGGCATTCGGCACCACGTATTTAGCGAAAACCGGGAATCTTATTCGCCTTATTTCCGCTACGTCACGCACCGCACCGTCTATAACCACACCTGCAATTCCTTTCTGGCGGCAGCTCCATGATGCGAGTTCACCCCATATAGCCACGTCCTTCGAACCTGCGTAAACGACTATCACTTCTCCTCGCTTCGCCATGTCCGTTGCCTCTACCGGCTTCGCCCAGTCGCCCTCAAATGTCTGCACGGTTACCGCCCTGCCCACGAGCTTTATATCCTCAAATACCGGTTTTATTCCCTGCATTACTCCTTTACGATGCATTGCATCCGAAATGTTCGGTGTGGACACCTGCATAAACAACTCGAAAATCCGGGCATCCAACGTTCTCTTCTTCGCACCTTTTAGCTCTTCTTTTCCTACCGTCCTCAAATCCATACTTTCTCTTATCTTTATCGTTGAGTCACGCACCTTCGCAGACCTCGTTATGTTCCCGCCCACAATAATGACGTCAGCACCCAGATTCACCGCTTCCAATGCCATTTCCGCATTCATACCGCCCGCTACTGCTAATGATGTGCGTGTCGCAGCCGATACGTTTTCCAAAAGACTTAACACATCCATTCCCCGCATCTGCTGGTCTATTCCCACGTGCACACAGACGTAATCCACACCCAGCTCTTCCAGTTCCTTCGCTCTCCTCACCGGGTCTTCGGTGTTCATTATATCTGCCATAACAGCCACACCGTATTTACGAGCGGATTTTATAGCCTCTTCTATCACGGCGTTATCGGCAACCGCAAGTATAGAGACCACCGAAGCGCCGGATTTCGCTGCCATCTCCATTTCTATCGCACCTGTGTCCATCGTTTTCATATCTGCAACGATATTCACTTCGGGAAAATCATCTTTCAACGCCCTTATTGCATTCATTCCTTCACTTTTTATTAGCGGCGTTCCCGCCTCTAACCAGTCAGCACCGCCTTCTACGCTCTCTTTCCCTATTTCTATCGCCCTTTCCAACTCAAGCACGTCAAGGGCAACTTGCAGTATTTTTCGCTCTTTTTTTTCCTCCATGCTCACTATTAGGCTTTTTGTTGTCGAAGGTTTTAAGATGAAGAAAAGTTTAATAAGAGAAGTAAAAGAACTATATTTTAGAGAGGTGTTTAAATGATAAGAAATTTGGAAATCGAGAACTTCAAATCAATAAAACACTTGAAGTTGGATTGTAAAAGGATAAATATATTTATTGGGGAACCAAATACCGGTAAGTCCAATATTTTGGAGAGTCTGGGAGTATTCTCTTCTGCATCGTTTGGAGGTATTCTCAGAGATTTTGTGAGAATCGAGAGGGTAAATAATCTGTTTTACGATGAAAATTTAAGACAAAGCATAAAAATAAAGGCTGATGATTTAGTTTTTGTGATAGAATTTGAACAAAAGAGATTTAGGGGAAAGTTATATAATAAAAGGAAAGAGTTGGTCTCTCCTTTAATGACTTTTGAATACGATCTTAAGAGTGTTACGAAGACTTTATACACCGGAGAAGATTCCACTAAATTTTTCGGATTTTATAGATTTAAGGTATTAGAAAATTTTCCCAACATGGAATCTGAATTTCTTTACCCTCCTTTTGGAACTAACCTCTTGGTGATTCTAAAAACTAATAGAGAACTCAAAAAATTTGTAAAGCGGATATTTGACAAATACGGGCTTAAAGTTGTCCTTAAACCACAAGAAAATAAAATTGAAGTACAAAAAGAAGTTGAGGAGGACATAGTAATCGCTTATCCATACTCCTTAGTTTCTGATACTCTCCAGAGAATAATTTTTCATTTGGCTGCAATCGAAGCGAACGAGGGTTCTGTAATCGCATTTGAAGAGCCCGAATCCCATGCATTCCCCTACTACACTAAATTTCTCGCTGAAAGAATAGCATTGGACAAGAACAACAACCAGTATTTCATTTCAACGCACAACCCTTATCTCCTCCTTTCAATCCTTGAAAAAGCTCATAAAGACGATGTCGCCATTTTTATAACCTATTTTGAAGACTATCAAACAAAAGTAAAACTTATGAGCGAGAAAGAGCTGGAAGAAATAATGGATTTAGGTGTGGATGTCTTTTTCAATATCGAAAGATTCTTAGAAGTGCAGAAATGATCTATACTGAGTGCAAACCGGATTCTGTGTTGGTAAAAATTTTAGGAATACCCAAGAAAGAGATTATACATTTAGGAGGGAAGGCAGAAGTTTGTAAACAATTAGAAAAGCGAGAAAATTGGAAGGGATTGATAGATGAAGACCCTTTCAGCATCCAACCTTCTTATCTGAAAAGATTGAAGATGAGGGTAAATTTGTCAAATTACGGGTTTAAGGTATTATACGATAACTGCAATAACAACGATTTAATCGTTCTATGTCCAAGACTGGAGGAATGGGTGTTAAAAGCTACAAAGGAGGTGCAAGTAGATATAAAGAGATATAACTTATCCGATGATGGCGAACACTTACATAAGGAGGTCAATATCAATATTGATAAATTTGAAAAGCTAATAAAGGATTTGAGGGGGAAGAGCAGGCAGATGAAAGCTCTGGAAAAATCTATAAAGAAAGAAGACTGAAGTGGTATTTTTCTCAACTATAGTCATTCCAACAATAAATTGCAAATAATGAACCACGAGATTCCACAAGAATCTTGTGGTTTTAAAATACTTTTCGGAATGACTACAATTCCCAAAACCTCTTCGTCCTCATATATCTCCTCTCCTCCTCCAGTATATTACGATAAAAGTCATACTCATACTCGCCCTCTACGTCTTTAGACCTCCGTATTATTCTCGATGCCACTTCCGGACCTATACCACGAGCCGCAAGTGCAATCACGGCGAGAACGCCATGCGACAAAACCAGATTTGCGTTTCGATACACTCTTTTCACACGCTCTTTATTCTCCTCTTCAACAGCGGAACCTGTCCTTCTCACAACCTTGATTTCTTCCTTCTCCCACGGTTTTAACGCAGCAATCAACCTCGAGTTGCAAAACGGGCAAACAAGCGATTCCGTCCCCGATTCAATTATCGTTTTCACTCGCATTTGCGATTCCCAGCGCTTGCAATACACACAGAATAAAATCACCCTGTCGTTCATTATTCTGTTCCTTAACGCATCTATAATCAAACTTTCGTTTCGTTCAGACGCCAGTACGTCCCGCCAACTCAAATACCCGGAGGCGCCAATGGGACTTAACCCGTATGAAGAAAAACAGAGCTTTATCTCGCCGGATTTTAGCCCCCTCAATACTTCTTTCGTTCGCTCCACGTCAAGTTTATCAGCGAAGATGTCATTCACGGTCTCTTCGTATATCGGCGTCCCCGAGAATAATTTCACTAACGTATCGGCGGAAATCCGTTTCCTATCAAAGTCCTTACGCAGCGCACCGAAACGCTTCGCCACGTTCAGCAGCTCCCATTTAAGCAGGAAGGAGTTTTTCAGTGTCTTTTCTAATATCGGCTGGACGAAATCGGGTTCAATTGAGTTCAGCGTTTGCTGCAGGGCTTCTTTCTGCATCCTTCTTCCTGATTTTAATTTTATCCGATAGGGGTCTATCTCCATGGAAATATCCGTGCCGAGTCGAGCGCCGAGTAAAGCAACAATCAGCCGTCCAAACGTCTCGTTTACACGATGCCCGAAGCAAGCGTTTATCACCGCCTCTTTTTTGTCTTTCGTGATTTCTACAACCACTTCCTTCGCCGTTGGCACTGGATACTTCTCCTTAATCTGCTCTTTTATTATGTCTATAAACGTTCCCAAACAAGAGGAATTCACTCGCACTCCATATTCTCGCTTCAAATCAGTCTCTAAATCCGCAATCTTTCCCACCGCCGGATCAGAAGCGAAAAAAGAAGCGATTTTGTTTCTTAACTCACCTACTTCCTGTGCAACCGCAAAAGGAACGGGTATTTCCTCGCCTTCCCATTTGGGTATCTCGCCTTCCCTCTTTACACCGGGTTCTACTTTTATCTTCTCTTTCTCTGATTCCGCTTCTACATCCAAATCCACTATTCGCCACGTTTCGCCCTTTGCAACGAACAACGCACCGGGCGCCGCGAAATTCAGCATGAACCGCTCGTCCAGCAGGCAAATCAATTTCCCGCTTACTATGTCATACACCTCGTATTTCCTCTCGTCCGGAATCATCGAAAGATTCTCGTAATAATACGCTCTCGTGCTTTTACTCCGCCGTATATTTCCCCCATCTATTCTTACTAACCTCTCCTCCTCTAACTGCTCTATCACACGCATCATCGAATCAAAAGAAACGTTCCTGAACGGATACACCTTTTTTATCCACGAATGAAGCTTATCCGTCGAAGCCGCACCAAAGTCCAGCAGCATACCACAAATTTGATTTGCTAAGACGTCCAATGAACCTTCCTTCAGCTTTATATCTTCTATTTCTCCATTCCTTGCTCTTCGTGCAATCACCAACGATTCCGCTATATCGTCAGGAGTGAGGGCAATGACCTTGCCCGCGGAAATTTTTTGAACGAAGTGCGAGGCACGTCCTACACGCTGCACCAATCTCGTTACT
>JAYEII010000069.1:0-6018 GCA_034660015.1 Methanobacteriota archaeon
TTTCTTTTTTGTATTTTTCTCTCTTTTATTCGATACCCCGGCCTTTTTAAAGATACCGAAACGTCCATACCATATATTCCTACTTTAGGGTCGTATCGAATACCAAAGTCCGTATGTTCGGCAATGCCAAAGGAGAAATTACCGTAGGTATCGAATTGACTCGCAAAAAGTTTATCCTGTATTTTAAAGCAGCGTTTAAGGAACTCCTTTGCACGGTCCTTTCTCAGTGTGACTTTACAAGCAATAGCTTCGCCCTTTTTTATGCTGAGTGGCTGTAGCGATCTCTTTGCATGCAGTTCAATCGGTTTTTGGCTGGTAATATGTTCTAAAAGCTTCTCTGCCTTTACTAACTTCTCTCCGCTTTCTCCTACACCCATGTTTATCACTACCTTCTCCACTTCTATATTCCGCATCGGATTCGGATTTGCTGCCATTGTTTTGGTCATTTATTTAGTATTTCGGATTTGAGATTTAGGATTTAACCTTTGGTATTTCTATTTTTTCTTCTCCTACCACAAAGACATAATCATCTATGGTCTCGAAACTTTCTTTGCCTTCCGGGAGTTTTATCTTTACCACATTTGACTCTGGACTTCGCACGGTTCTTATCGCCTCTATTTCGCCTGTCTGAGCAGAATGCTTCCCGCCTATCACCATCGCTTTACTGCCCTCTTTATATGCAAAGTGCTGCAGTATTTTGTTATCAGGAAGGGAAATCAAGAGCGAATCATGCGTTTTTATCTGTTCACCGAGCTTTTCTCCCGGAAGAATGTTTCTACCATCGTGCAGGTTCAATTGTATCGTTCCTTCTTTTAGCATTCGCTTATCGTTCACGCGGCACAGCTTCCTGGATGCTTCTTTCTTCTCCATCTTCACCAGCGACAACTTCCCCTTATCGTCCAAAAGAGCGATATAATTGGTTTTAAGGACGGGAATGGAAAGCACGTCGAAAACACCCACGGGGAACTTATGGTCTTTTCTCACTCTTCCATTAACTACTATATTGCCCTCATTCAATACCCTTTTCGCTTCTCTACTGTTATCCGCTAACTTCAGCATGTCCCTTACGAGCAAAAGCAAGGGCACGCTTCTGTCCCCGGGATGTGGTCCGGGTCGGGGTTTTACTGTCCAGTAGGCGGTTTTTCTTTCTATTCGCCGGCTACGGGGTGCCGCTATCCTCTTTTGATGTTTTTTCATTTTTAGCTAAACCATATATATATTGTCGTATTTTTAAATATGTTTTAGAAAACACTTTCTTTCTAAAGAAAGAACTTGTGCTAAGAAAGAGTATATTTCTTTTGGTAAAGCTTTTCTTTCTAAGAAAAGGTTTATGCATAGGCATATTTAACGAAATCCTCCGCTTTCCCTTCGAACTCCTCCTGTGCTTCTGGCGTTACGGTTGGCCTTACGCTCTTAATCGCGACTTCAAAATGCTCTTTCTTTATCACTATGTTTTTTGTTGCCTTGTTTACGTGCTCCTCACTTATTCCTGAGGTGATGAACTCACGTAAAGCACTCATCACCGCTTCTTTCACGATTGCTTCTATGTCTGCACCGACATATCCATCCGTTCGTTTCGCAAGTTCCTCCACATCCACGTTCTCCCCTATCGGCTTCCCCCTGAGATGAACCTCGAAAATTTTCTTCCTCCCCTCTTCATCCGGCGGTTGGATATACATCAATCGGTCAAGCCTGCCGGGTCGCAGCAATGCGGGGTCTACCATGTCGGGTCTGTTTGTCGCCGCTATGATAATCACCTCTTTTAGCTCTTCCAAGCCATCCATCGCAGTCAACAACTGCGAAACCACTCGCTCTGTCACATGCGAGTCAAAACCCGCGCCTCTCACAGGTGCAATAGAATCTAATTCATCAAGGAAAATGATGCAAGGAGCGGCTTGTTTCGCCTTCCTGAAAATCTCACGAACCGCCTTCTCGCTCTCGCCAACCCATTTCGAGAGCAGTTCCGGTCCTTTTATCGAGATGAAATTCGCCTCGGTCACGTTCGCTACCGCTTTCACCAGCATCGTCTTTCCCGTTCCCGGCGGTCCAAACAGGAGAATACCTTTCGGTGGTTTGGTATTTAAGCGAGAGAAAATCGCGGGATATTTAAGCGGCCATTCCACGACTTCTTTTAATTCCTGTTTCGCGTTCTCTAAACCCCCTATGTCATCCCACTTCACATTCGGCACTTCTACAAAGACTTCGCGAAGCGCAGAAGGCTCTGTGTTTTTCAATGCTCCACTGAAATCTTCTTTTGTAACCTGCAGCTTTTCCATCACTTCTGGTGGTATCTCCTTCTCTATGTCCATCTCAGGCAGTATTTTCCGTAGTGCGTGCATTGCCGCTTCTTTACACAACGAAGCGAGGTCTGCACCGACGAATCCGTGCGTGAGGTCCGCGAGCTCTTTTAGATTTACGTCCTCTGCCAGTGGCATTCCTCTCGTATGCACTTGCAATACCTCTTCACGACCATTCCTGTTCGGAATGCCTATTTCTATCTCACGGTCAAACCGACCTCCTCTTCTTAATGCCTCATCCAGCGCATTTACCCTGTTTGTCGCGCCGACCACCACTACTTGCCCTCTTGATTCCAAACCATCCATCAGAGAAAGAAGCTGGGCTACTACTCTTCTTTCTACTTCACCCGTTGTCTCGCCCCTCTTCGGTGCAATGGAATCCAATTCATCAATAAAAATAATAGAAGGTGCATTTTTACCCGCTTCCTCAAATATGTCTCGCAGGTGTTTCTCACTTTCTCCATAAAACTTGCTCATTATCTCAGGACCCGAAATAGAAAAGAAATTGGCGTCGGTTTCACTTGCCACTGCTTTTGCTATTAATGTCTTTCCCGTTCCCGGGGGTCCGTGCAGGAGAACGCCCTTCGGCGGCTCTATCCCCAATCGCTCGAATAGCTCAGGATGTCTCAGTGGCAGTTCTATCATCTCCCTTATCATGCCTATCTCACGCTTTAGACCGCCAACATCCTCGTAAGTCACGTGAGGGACGCCTACTGCTCCTTCTCTCGGTTTACGAAGCATAATCTCAGTGTCCATTTGCGGTATTACCGTGCCTAAAGGAACGGTATTGGTAACGACAAAAGTAATGGGATTGCCAAGCATTTCGACCCGTATAATCTGCCCCTTTGTAATTGGCCGTCCTTTCAGTATCCTTGCCAGGTATCTCTCACCACCTGCAATTCTTACAGGCTGTGTAGGCTCAAGTGTAATTCTTTTTGCATCCTTCACCGTCGTCTTTTTCACTCGCACGCGGTCATCTATGGCGACACCCGTATTGCCCCTTATATTCCCATCTATGCGTATGATTGATTTATTGCTGTCCGGGGAATACCCGGGCCATACAATAGCAGTAGCAATACTCTTGCCTTCTATTTCTATCACATCCCCACTTACAACACCAAGTTTACGCATTGTTTCCGCGTCTATTCTTGCTATTGCTCTGCCTGCATCTCGGTGATACGCTTCTGCTACCTTCAATGTCACTGATTTATCTTTTCCCTCGTCATCTCGGTCTTTCATCGCCATTTTCACCCCTTGCCTTTTTTATTGTATATAAAGTATAATTCCATTCTATTTAAGTTAAGACACGGATTTACACGGACTTATTTACGTCCATATTTCGCTTTTGTCCTCCTTCGAATTTCCCGACCAATCAGCATCATCTCTTCCGCCGATAATGGTGTGGGAACAGCAGTCTGTGAG
Source organism: Methanobacteriota archaeon (assembly GCA_034660015.1). Classification (GTDB taxonomy): domain Archaea; phylum Halobacteriota; class Syntropharchaeia; order Alkanophagales; family Methanospirareceae; genus QEXZ01. The sequence continues at coordinate 3,720 of JAYEII010000069.1, forward strand.
TTGTTGTATATCTTCTGTGCGAACTCCCTGAACAAATCGGCAATGTCACTCGTAGAGTCATATTCAATCACGGTATTACCATCTATTTCGGCTTCGGCAATCTCGTGCGCATTGGGTATCTGCCCGATGACCTGCGAGCCAATCTGTTCCGCGAAATCGTAAACCACGTCCGCTTCATCCAACATGCCACGAACGTTGTAGATGATGCCGCCCAATGGCGACCCGCCTTTGTTTGCGAACTCGCTTATACCACGGCAGATATTGTTTGCTGCGTAAAGAGCGAGATAATCCGCAGACGTTACGACATAGACCTCGTCTGCCAATCCTCTTCGCAGCGGCATTGCAAAACCACCGCAGACCACGTCGCCAAGCACATCGTATATCACAATGTCTGGCTTTAGTTTCTCAAACGCATTCAGCCGCTTAAGCAGATCTATCGCGACAATAACGCCTCTACCCGCGCATCCGAAACCTGGTCGCGGACCCCCGCACTCGGCGCAATAAACGCCCCTATAACCCCGATGGATGACGTCCGCAAATTCGATTTTTTTACCTTCCACGAGCTCTTCTAACCCAAGCCGTTCTATTCCTTTATCCCGCGATATGTCGAGTATGGTAGGTATCTGAACCTCACCGGTCAGGTTTCTGGTACAGTCTGCCTTGGGGTCGCAGCCAATCATCATCACCGATAGCCCCTGCTCAGCCAATGCCGCGGCGATGTTCGACCCTGTCGTGGATTTCCCTATTCCTCCTTTGCCGTAAAATGCTATTTGTCTCATCTTTTTTATGTTTGAGTGGTGAGGTTTGAGGGACCAGAGTGCTATCATCTGTTTTCTCACACCACATACCTTACACCTTCACCTCCTCTCGTTTTTGGTTTGAGAGGGATTTTATTTAAATGTTGTCTCTTATAACCTTCTGCGATGTTCACTACAACAGAAGCTGCAGAACGCCGAATTTGCGATATTAATCCAACTTTTTCATCGTTTGGAAACTGCTTCGTAATTTTATAAACCTCTAACTCAAGCTCATGGCACTTCTGCCATACCTTCAAGTCCTCAAACCTTTTTATCTCACTCATACCTCACACCTCATAACTCACACCTCCCTTCCCACCTCCTTTTTGGCTTACAGGTCTTATAGGCATGATATACGGTCTTCCATGCTTTTCTTCCACTTCTGACTCCACGCCGTAAACGTGTTTTATATTCTCAGGAGTTAATACTGAAGAAGGAGTGCCAGCAGCAAAAATCGTACCGCCGTTCATCATTATTATCCTGTCTGCGTATTTAGAGCCAAGATTGAGGTCATGGATAGCCATAATCGCTGAGATGTTTTTCTCACGCACGACGTTCTTTATGATGTCCATTACTTCAAGCTGATGTCTGATGTCGAGGTTAGAAGTGGGCTCATCGAGCAGAAGGACATCAGGCTCTTGCGTGAGCGCACAAGCGATAAATACTTTCTGCTGCTGACCACCGCTGAGTTCATTAATATCCCGCATGGCAAGGTCTTCGATGTTCAACGTCTGCAGCGTCTCTAAAACTATTTCAGTGTCTTCTTCGCTGCTTTTCCAACTTAGATGAGGGCGTCTACCCATGAGAACGGTATCGAAGACCGTGGCAGGGAATATTTGTGAAGAGCTTTGCGGGATGTATCCCACTTTTTTGGCGAGTTCCATTCTGCTCATCTTTTTTATATCTTGCCCATCAAGCAAAATACACCCCTTCTGAGGACTCAGAATTCTATCTATACACCTCAGCAGCGTAGATTTTCCTGCTCCATTTGGACCCACCACGCCTAACATCTCCGATGCGGCAAGCTCCAAGCATATATCCTTGAGTACAAGCACGCTTTCATAACTGAACTCAACTTCTTTTACTTTTAGTTTCATCTTACCAATATTCCTTCTTTCTTCTTGCTAACAAGTAAAAGAACAAAGGACCACCCAGGAGATAGGTCACCAATCCTACCGGGAGAATTACAGGTGCGATGATTGTTCTTGCAACGGTATCGGCACCAAGTAAGAGAACAGCACCAAAAAGACCGGAGGCAGGAATTAAAAACCTGTTATCTCCACCAATGACCATTCTGCTCATGTGAGGAGCAACTAATCCTATAAATCCTATGCATCCCGTGAAGCATATTATACCTGCGGTTAACAAAGAGGCAATTATCATTATGACGATTCTGGTTCGCTCAACATTTACACCGAGGCTTTTTGCCCTCTCATCTCCTGCACCCATTACATTGACGTCCCATGACTTCCACATAAGCGGGATAACGCAGCCTACAAGCA
>JAYEII010000069.1:6118-9519 GCA_034660015.1 Methanobacteriota archaeon
ATTATCATTATGACGATTCTGGTTCGCTCAACATTTACACCGAGGCTTTTTGCCCTCTCATCTCCTGCACCCATTACATTGACGTCCCATGACTTCCACATAAGCGGGATAACGCAGCCTACAAGCAGGATAGATGCAGGCAACAGGTTACCCCATGAAGCACGTCCTAAACTCCCTATCATCCAGAAGTATGCCTCTACTGCCGGTTCTGCTTCAGAGAAGTACATTAGTAATGCCATTAATCCGGAAAAAATATAGAATAAGGCAATACCAGCGAGAATCATTGTCTCGGGTGTAGCTCTTTTGTAGCGTGTCAAACCAAGGATAATAAAAGTAGGGATTAGAGCGAAGAAGAAGGCATTCCCTACTACGAGATACTCACCAGCGACAAAACCGGCACTGAGAATAATGGCAAGAGCAGCACCAAATCCCGCACCTGAAGAGATACCTAAAGTAAAAGGGCTTGCAAGTGGATTCCTTAAAATCCCTTGCATCATCGTGCCCGCGATTGCAAGCCCTATTCCTGCTAAAATCCCCATTAAGGTGCGTGGAAGCCTTATTTCCCAAATAACCCATACTTCTTGTGGTACATCAGGCTTATTAAAAATGCTTGGAAAGGTGTCATGGAGAATAATCGAATGCACCTCACTCTGGAATAGACCATGGAAGATTTTAGAATACACCTCTGTGACTGTGAGTGAATAAGCACCAAGAGTAACAGCTATGCCTGCGATAATAAATATTAGGATGAGGGAAAAGAGAATAAAGAGAATCTTCCTTCCGATGAATTTTTTATACTGCTCTTTTATCTCTGCGCTCTTTATTCCTATTGCCGTTATTGCTTCGGTGCTTGAGGTTATGTTTTTATCTTGGTCCTCCTTGCCAATAGTAGACATAAATGTTTTTTTCACCTTCCTCTTGTTAATTCTTTCTTCTAAATAACATTTGATGCATAATATATCAATATTTATATAATCTAAAATTCAATTTGTTAATATCAAAAATAGGAGACTAAGACATATTGGAATATTCTATTGAAACGTATGACCTAACGAAGAAGTTTGCTATGCAAAAAGGATTTACCGAGTTTATCATGCATCCCTTTAGAAAAGATGAGATAACGGCGGTAGAAAATGTGGACATAAAAATAGGAAAAGGGGAATTGTTTGGCATTCTCGGACCAAATGGAGCGGGCAAGACCACGCTAATAAAGTTATTATGCACGCTGATTTTACCCATGGAAGGAACCGCATACGTAAACGGGTATAACATCGCAGAAGAAAGTGGAAAGGTCAGGGAATCTATTGGTTTTATCACTGCCGATGAACGAAGTTTCTACTGGCGACTCACCGGGCAACAAAACCTTAAATTTTTCGCTTCTCTTCATAATTTTTATTCGCGCGATGCACAAAAAAGGGTGGATGAGCTATTAGATATTGTTGGTCTACAACATAGAGCAGATGATAGGTTTCTAAGTTATTCCGCAGGAATGAAACAACGAATGGCGATTGCACGTGGATTGCTGAACGACCCGGAAGTTGTGTTTATGGACGAACCAACCAAGGGTTTGGACCCCGGCGCGGCACAGAATTTAAGAGGATTTATTAAAAAGCGTATTGTAAAGGAGCAGGGGAAAGCCGTTTTTTTATCCACTCACCACCTTGGCGAGGCAGAGCAATTATGTGACAGGATTGCGATTATTGACGAAGGCGAAATAAGGGTGATTGGAAGTCCGGAAGAACTGAAAAGTGCGTTGGACAAACCCAACTCCACATTGGATGACGTGTTTTTGCATTACACGGGCAAAGAGTTCAAAGAAGAGGGGGCGCCAAAGCATCCTTACTTAGGACATAGAAGGATGATGCATGGAGGACATGGAGGGCTTGGAGGGATGATGCATTGAGCGAGAATATGGGGAATAAGAGGAGTATGGAGATGCACAAAAAAGCGTTTTCCTTTATAAAAAGGGACTTGATACTTGCAACCAGTTATAAATTCGACTTCTTCATACGACTGTTCTTCATGTTCTTCTCCATTCTGACCTTCTATTTTGTTTCCAAGCTGATTGAAGGTGCAGGGGCGCAATACCTTGAACCATACGGTGGAGATTATTTCTCCTTTGTGCTGATAGGCATAGCCTTTTCAGGATATCTGATGACGGCAATGAGGGGCTTTTCGGAAAGCATTCGCGGTGAGCAGATGATGGGCACGTTAGAAGCAATGCTTGTAACCCCGACCAACACCTCAACAATAATTACTTTATCTTCGCTCTGGAGTTTTATCTTTACTTCTTTTAGAGTGCTGCTATATCTTTTGATCGGCGTCTTCTTGCTGGGTGTGAACATGAGCGATGCAAATCTGGTTGCTGCTATGATTATTCTCATTCTGACAATCATAAGTTTCAGCAGTATTGGCATACTCTCTGCAAGTTTCATTATGATACTCAAACGAGGTGACCCGATAAACATGTTATTTATGAGCACATCCGAACTCTTTGGTGGCGTGCTTTTTCCGATTGCTGTTTTACCGGGGTGGCTGCAAAATATCTCGCATATTTTGCCGATTACATATTCGCTGAGCGGGATGCGACATGCGCTTCTACAGGGATACTCGCTGCATGCCCTTGCTCCAGATATAATTGCACTGGTAGTATTCTCAATTGTGCTGCTGCCGCTGGCTTTATTGGCGTTTAAGTATGCGGTAAAAAAAGCGAAGGTGGATGGAACTCTTGTTCAGTATTAGCTTAGTCAACCTCAACACTTCCAAATAAATATCATAACCCCTCCCTAATTTAACTTAAGTTTTTCTCATCTCCTTTCGTTTTTAAACGTAGGGAAGAGAAAATAAAAAAAACTCCTCCCAACAAACTTTGTATATTCTTCTTTTTCTTTTATCTCCGCATCAATTATCTATCACCCGCTCATGCTTCTTTCTTTAATTCTTCGATTCTCTGCTCTATTTGGGTAAGTTTATCCTGCGTCCCTTTCTTCCAGTGCTCTAAGGTCTCAAGCTCTTTTTCTTTGGTTAGTGGCTGCCTGTGCTCGTGGTGTTCATGCATGTGGTGGTGGGGATAGTAGGGTGCATGTTCGTGCCCTATATGTTCGTGTTCATGCCCATGCCCATATTCACACATTCTTTTTCATATCACCTCCTTTTCTTTCGCCTTCTTCTTTGCTCCGGCCCCTCCATGGAATGAATGCTTTGCACCATGCGAGGGACATGTTTTTTTTAAAAGAAGAAGTGTTTTTTCATCGCTTCCCCTTTTTATGTAACACGAGGCTGTCCCACAATCTAATTATCACACCACCGTATAAATGATTCCAAACACACTTTAGGATATATCATATATCCTGCAAAATAAATCAACCGTAAAGTAAAAATTAAGACACTCCACGCGATAA
>JAYEII010000070.1:0-9483 GCA_034660015.1 Methanobacteriota archaeon
TTTTTAAACCACTTCCACGCCCACCACTCGCTCATTTTTCTCCACGTTCATTAACCTTACACCTCGCGTGTTCCTGCCCTGGGTAGGGATGCTCCGTGCAGAGATTTTCGTTACCATCCCTTCAGAAGTGGAAATTATCAGGTCGTTATTGTTCTTTACCTGTTTTATACACACTACTTTACCTGTTTTTTCTTCAACTTTAAGTCCAATTACGCCTTTGCCACCCCTGTGCGTTTCTCTATACGCATCTAACCGCGTCCTTTTTCCATAGCCGTTCTCCGTTATCGTAACGACTTTTTTTATCTCTTTCGACTTACCGTAATCCAAGTCTATAGCGTCTATACTTGCTATCTCATCGCCCTTTGCCAATCGCATTCCTCGTACTCCTGCGGCATATCTGCCCATTTCTCGCATTTCTTCCTCGTGGAACACGATTGCCTTACCGTTTCGCGAAGCGATGACAATTGCGGTCTTTCCCGTGTCTTCGTTGTAGCGCTCGTCCTCACGACCCAACTGCAGCTGCGTCTGCAGGCTCGGTAAGGGCTTAATCAACGCAACGTCAGCTAACGAATCGCCCTTTCTGTGGTCAACCTTAACCGCAACGATACCCGTGATGCGTATGGATTTTAGATTAGCGAGTGTGCTTCTTTTTACCACGCCTCGTTTGGTAGCGAAAACGATAAACGCGTCTGTCTTTGTTCCCGCAGCAATAGCTTTGTCCAGCTCTTCAGGGATAGGAATTAAAGCAGCAATTTTCTCCTTTTCCTCCTGCTCATCCACCGGCAGCATCATTTCTTGTGGGTTTAAGCTCAGTCCCGGGATATTCACCAACGGTCTGCCTTTCGCATGTCGGCTGCTTGGTGGAATCAGGTATGTCTTCACCTGATATGCTCTGCCCGATTCGGTAAATACGATGAGACGTTCCCTTGTAGAAGCACGTGTGAAATTGACCACCGCATCACCCAAATCTTTCTTTTCAAGTACGGTTATCCCCTTCCCTCCTCGTCTTTGCCGCTTAAAAACGTTTGCTGGTAATCGCTTCACGTAATCACGCTGCGTAAAAAACAGGAGCACCTCTTCGTCCTCTATAAAATCTCGCTCGTTTAACGTCACCATCTCCTCCATTTCTGTTCTTCTCGCATCGCCGTACTTCTTCTTCAGGTCTTCCAGTTCCTCTTTTATAACGCCAAATACTCGTGCTTCTGATGCCAATACCTCCTTTAGCCAGCCTATCTTCGTCTCAAGCTCAGCCCGCTCGGTTTCTATCTTGTCGCGCTCCAGGGCGCTCAACCGCGACAGTTTCATTTCCAGTATCTCTTTCGCCTGCTCCTCGCTAAGTGCAAATCGGTCCATCAGAGCGCTTTTAGCGGTTTTGCTATCGCTTGATGCTTTTATTAATCTTATCACCTCGTCAATACGTGATATTGCGATAATCAAACCCTCCAATATGTGTCTCCTCTTTTCTGCACGTTCTAATTCATATTGCAGCTTTCTAATCGTTACCTCTTTTCTGTGCTTTATGTGGCATTCAATCAGCTCCTTTAGCGTTAATACCCGCGGCTCACCGTCCACCAGCGCGAGATTAATCACACCAAACGTAGTTTCCAATTGTGTGTGTTTATACAGCCGATTCAAAACGATAGAGGCGTTAGCGCCCGTTTTTAATTCTACCACAATTCGCATGCCCTTTCGGTCGGACTCATCGCGCAGCCCGCTAATGCTTTCTAATCGAGACCGCTTTGCAAATGCCGCTATCTCTTCCACCAGTTTGCTTTTGTTCACCTGATACGGTATCTCGTGTATGATAATTCGCTCCCTGTTTGCCTTGGTTTCTATCTCCGCCTTTGCTCGTATTCGTATGCTTCCTCTACCCGTCTCATACGCACTCCGTATTCCCGCGTAGCCAAAGATAATACCGCCAGTAGGAAAATCAGGAGCTTTTATTATTTGCATCAACTCCTCTATGCTCACTTCTGGCTCGTCTATCACTCTTATTATACCATCAACCACTTCTGCTAAGTTATGTGGCGGCATGTTCGTAGCCATACCAACGGCAATACCCGAAGAGCCGTTTATCAGCAGATTAGGAAGTTTCGCAGGCAGCATCTGCGGTTCTTTCAACGTATTGTCAAAGTTAGGACCCCATTCAACCGTGTCCTTTTCGAGGTCAACGAGCATCTCCTCCGCTATTTTCGACAGTCTCGCTTCGGTATATCGCATTGCTGCAGCGGCATCGCCGTCAACACTGCCGAAATTACCCTGTCCGTCTATTAAAGGGTATCGGTAAGAGAAATCCTGCGCCATTCGCACCATTGTGTCATAGACGGCAACGTCACCATGAGGGTGGTATTTACCTAACACGTCCCCCACTATCCTCGCTGATTTCTTATGCGGTCTATCGTGTCTGACGCCAAGTTCATGCATTCCGTATAAGATACGGCGATGCACGGGTTTCAGCCCATCTCGTGCATCAGGAAGAGCTCGGCCTACAATTACACTCATCGCATAGTCCATATACGAGCTCTTCATCTCGTCTTCCACGCTGACTTCTATTACACGCTCACGTTCTTGCTCTGCTGCTTCTTCATGCTCGTTTTCGTTCATTTCTGAGATATGATATGTTAAAATTAAAGGTGTTTAAGTAATAAAAGAAAAAGCAAAAAAAGTTTTATAAATAATCTCGTGGAAATCTGTGTAATCTCGTGGTTAATTATTTTCGGAATGACTATAAACGTAAACGTAAAGAGGTGTGAAAAATTGAAACTATGGACGATTGGAACAAGTAACAGGAGCATGGAGGAGTTCTTGAGTTTGCTCATGGCATATCAGATAGAAGCGATTGCGGATGTGAGACGATTCCCCATGTCAAAGCACAAGCACTTCGAGCAGGCGAACCTAAAAGCGAGTTTGAATCGCAGTGGCATAGAATACCATCACGTTACCAAGCTCGGCGGCTACCGAAAAGGAGGATACAGGAAATATATGGAAACAGAAGAATTCAGACGGGGTCTGGTTTATGTTGAATCACTTGCATCCACAAAAAGAGTGGCAATTATGTGTGCTGAACTTCGCTACTCGCAATGTCATCGCAGATTTATTGCCGATGCGCTTACACTGCGTGGGCATACGGTAATGCACATAATAGACGTGAAAACGTGCCCTGAACACAAAATGCGAAAGCGTAACAGTAAGTACGCGAATAAGACGTTAGATGCGTTTTTACATGCTCCGCCGGGGATTTGAACCCCGGTCGTGGGCTCGAGAGGCCCGCATGCTTGGCCGAACTACACCAGCGGAGCAAAACCTTTCTTTTTAAAAGAAAGCTTTACCAAAGATAAAACTTTTTTCTAAAAAGTTTAATCTTTAAACCTTCGCTCAATAAACGCATCGCACACCTCACCCGGCTTGCCTCGCATCGCAACTACTCCCTCATCAATTAGTATCGCTTCGTGTGTAAGCTCCCGGATTACGTCAAGCTGATGGCTCACGACCAGCATGGTCGTGCCGAACTCACGATTTAAATCTTTCAGCGAATTCGTCACCACACGTAGCGAAATCGGGTCTATGTCGCCAAAAGGCTCATCCAATAGCAGTATTTCACAGTTTGATGCCATAAGAGTAGCGATTGCAAGCCTTATCTCCTCACCCACGCTCGTCTCAGAAATGTAACGGGTGAATATGTCTTCAGGTAGGTTCACTGCTTTAAGGAATGGTTCAGCAGCTTTGAACGCCTCCCTCACCGGCAGTTTGGGAAACAGGTCATCCAGTACGTCTATTTCAAGCCCTAATTCCCTGAGTCGCCCTTTCGCCTCTGCCTCCGGTAAGTCCGCAAGTCTTAAAAGAACGTCCATTGTGACGTCACTTATTCCAAATTCCTTCGCCTTTGCCATCGCCTGCTTTATCATCTCGAACTTCTTCAACCCGATTTTCCGTGCAAATAAGTCCTGAACGAGCTGGTACGGTGGAAGCGCAAACTCCTGATGAATAATGCCTAATTTGCTCCTCGCTTCTATTGACCTTTTACCGTATTCCGCGATGTTGGCAAAGTCAACAGTTCCTATTCTAATCAGAATATGCCCTCTATCCGGCTTTTCAAAACCGCCTAATAACCTCATTAATACCGTCTTCCCCATTGCTGAAGGACCTACTATCCCCAGTATCTCACCTCTTGGAATCTTGATATTGATGTCCTGCATTTCTATTGTTCTTATCAATGTGTGATGTGTGACCATGTCATATTTCTTCCAGGCACCGTCAATCCAGACCACCGCATTCTTTTCGCCTTTTATCGGAGCTAACGATTTTACGGGCTCAATAGGAGCTAAGAAGTGCTTAATTACTGTTTCTGTATCCCCTTCCTCCACTATCTTCCCTTTGTCCATCATGAGCAGTCTATCGCAGAGATACCTGTGCACTTCGGGCATGTGCGAAATAAGTAAAATACTGATGTTTGATCGTTCCTTTACCCTTCTCACGGTGTCAAGCAGATATTCCCTCGTCAACGGGTCGGACATCGTCCCCGGCTCGTCAAGCAGTAATAACGAAGGTTCTTTTGCAAGCTGTCGAGCAAGCAAAACCCGCTGTTTGTCACCTCCACTTAAAATCGTGTATAAATGGTTCCATTTGTCCCTCAGCCCAACGAGGTCGAGTATTTTAAATGCCTCTTCCTTTAATTCATCATATTCGTCCTCAATTTCAGGGACCTCCTCCAAACCTGTTTGCTTTGCTCTTAGTTTCTTTATTACGTTGTCTATCACCGAGATGTTATAGAGTGCAAAAGACCGCTGGAGGTGAAAAGCAGTCTTCTGTCGCAGCATTCGGTATTCCGACCAGGGCGAGTCCGGCGTTACCCTGACGCCGTCTATTTCTACTACGCCTTCATTAAACTTCTCGTAACCACGAAGCATGCGAAGCAGCGTTGTCTTTCCCGCTCCACTTCTCCCTATTATCCCCAGCGTCTCGCCCTCTTCTACCTTGAAGGATACGTCATCCAGCGCTACCAGTCCTTTACCTATTTTCGACAGTTCATACCGCTTACAGAGCCCGTGAACCTGCAGTGTTGCACCCATTTTTGTCACCTCTAACGTTTAACCTGTAATATTAATTCTATCATATTACTACTATAAATCTGTAAACCATAAATACCTCAATCCTTTTTTCGGTTTGTGTATGTAAATATCTTAGTATGGAGATTTATGAAGATGGTGAATGGTGAATCGCCGCGAGATTTTACGTAAAAATCAGCGTAATCTTGTGGTTATGAGCCGCATCCAGCAATCCACCAGCACCAGCGCAACCATCGCTTCTGCAACGGGAACTATTCGGGGGCATATACAGGGGTCATGTCTGCCCTCTATCTTTAGTTCTACCTCTTCCATCTTCGCCATATCCACGCTTCTCTGTGGCTTTGAAATAGATGCTGTGGGCTTCACCACGATTCGGCATACTACGGGCGCTCCTGTTGAGATACCACCTAAAATACCGCCTGCGTTATTCGTTCTCGTGCTTATCCTCCCTTCTTTTATGATAAATTCATCATTCATCTCGCTGCCTTTCATCCTCGCAGCCGCAAATCCCGCGCCCATTTCAACTCCTTTTACCGCGCCAATGCTCATTAAAGCCTTTGCAAGTTCTGCATCCAGCTTATCAAATACCGGTTCGCCTAAACCCGTCGGAACGTCGAACGCAATTACTTCTACGATACCGCCTACACTGTCCCCTGCTGCTTTTACTTGTTTTATTAAGGCTTCCATTTTCCCCGCTGCTTCCGAATCTGCACATCTGACGGCATTCTCATCTACATTCGTTTTTAGTTCTTCTATTCCTACTTCTTTCGCTATTATCCCGCCGATTTCCACTACGTGCCCCAGAATTTGTATGTCGTGCATGGCTAAGATTTTCTTCGCTATTGCACCGGCGGCAACTCGCGCAGCGGTTTCACGACCAGAAGCTCTCCCGCCGCCCCGGTAGTCCCTTATTCCGTACTTCATCTGGTATGTGAAATCTGCTTGACCCGGTCTCGCAACGTTTTTTATTCGCTCATAAGGACTTGAATCCACATCTTTGTTCCACACGAGCATAGAAATAGGAGTACCGAGCGTTTTACCGTCAAACACGCCCGATAAAATCTTTACTTCATCTGCTTCTTTCCTTTCTGTTGTTATTTCACTTACGCCGGGTTTTCTCCTGTCCAGTTCGTGCTGCACGTCCGCTTCTGACAGCTCAAGCCCAGCGGGGCAGCCGTCCACGACCACACCCATCGCTGCTCCGTGCGACTCTCCCCAGGTCGTCACCTTGAATATGTTTCCAAACGTGTTGCCTGACATGGTAAAACAAAGTTAAATAGGTTTAGTCTTAAGAAAAGGTTCGCTCAAAGATAAACGAGTTCTATGCCTGCCATCCTCAAATATTCCAGTCCTTCCGTATCGCTGTAATCCCCGGTCATTATTACCCTCCTTATCCCTGCATTTATTATCAGCTTTGCACATATCTTGCATGGGAATGCGTTTACGTACAGCGTAGCACCTTCCGCATCTCTACCCGCCTGTAAGAGTGCATTTTGCTCTGCATGTACGCCCACGCACTCTTCGTGTCTCTCTCCCGATGCGATATTCAGTTTATCTCGTCGGCATCCGACATCCAAACAATGAGGGAATCCTCTCGGTGCTCCGTTATAGCCCGTGGATATAATCACGTTATTTTTAACCACTAAGGCGCCTATTTGCCTTCTCAAGCAAGTTGAACGTTCCGCCACATCCGCTACAATGTTCATCCAGTATTCGTCCCACGGTATTCTCTTCGGCTTTTCCTTCTCTTCGCTTAGGTTCATTCCTTTTCTAACCTTTCAATCTCTTTTCTGATTTCTTCGATAACCTCAAGATTATGGATAACCTTCTTTTTCCCTTCCCTTACCGAGAATACGATAAAGACCCGCCCACCGAACTTTTCCTGGAATTTACGATGAGACGTTTCCTGCATCTCTTTCCATTTGTAGTCTTCAAATGTATGCTTGAAGGTAGTAGGCTTTATTTGCAAGCCAATATATTTGCCGTTTATCTCGATGAAGAAATCCACGTTGTAGAGTCGGTCCCATTCATCTGGTGCTGGCTTTATCTGGACGCCAAGGATATTTTGTAACTGTCCGTAGGTTGTTTGAATTTCTCCCATATAGCCTTCATACGTCCTGTTCAAAACGAGATTATAGGCGTAATCAATGCATTCCTCTTCTGTAACGGATTCTAATTCATTCTGTACGACTTCAGATAGTTTAATATACAATTTTCTACCTAACTCTATGAGGTATTCTCTTGTTATCCTGATACCATTTCGTTTCTTTTGCTTTGCGTTTTCAAAATAATAATTTTCCCACTCCTCAAATGTACTTGGTGAACTTATACGAATCAACTCGGAAGTCGTACCGACACTATGCGCTTTATTTAATCCCCAGCGGTTCATTCCATAATTCAATAATGCTTCCCTTTTAAATTTAAGGTTTTTACCTTCTCTACCTATTATCCATTCTCTTACCATTACCCCCTCACCTGAGTTTAGATTTTTATTAGAGCCTGTTTAATGCCTTCAACATTCCTTTTGTATCCTCTAAGCTATTTAATATCCTTAACCTTAACCCTTTTATATTATCTAAATTGACTGCCTCCAGGGATAGAGCACTTTGATAGTCTATAAGATCAAACTTTAGCTGAAACTTAAGGCAATCCTTTATAGATAGTCCCCAGATTGTTGTGACTTCACAGTTCAGACAATCCTTGTTACATTTTTCCATAATAGCATAAAGTTCGTCTGCACATTTATAACAAACTCTTTCGTAAGGCACCAATGGAGTGAGCTTACCATCTTGCGGTAATGGTTCTTCCTCAACAAGAATTACCCTACCCACTCCTTTTTCCAAATCGTATTCCCTTCCACACCTTTCACAAACCCATTTGCTCTCTTCCATTTTTTATACTCCCTTTCATTTGTTTTACCCTACCATATTCTAAAAATTTATCTTTGTATTTATAACTATGTGTGATGTCTACATCAGCTAAGCAATTCTTAATAAGATGTGCATTTATAAAGGTTTTGTTTTCCAAGTAAAGATAGCAAAGTAAGTTATTATCTTCGTCATATTTTACGGTATCAAACTTCAGAAACACTTTTTGCCCTCCTAATCTCTCTCTCAAAAATCGAATTGCCTCACTATTCTTTTCTATGTTTTCTTTCACCCCCAACAATCTAATTTTCAAACCGCTATTTAAAATCAATATTTCTGGAGTGACTATTTCTTTTACAGAGTGATATTCTTCCCTCTCCGAATAAGAATTATCTATTCTTGACCCAAATCTCAATTTTCGAGGGTCAAGCTTCTTATCAAATTTTATGGGGTCTTTAAAAATGTAAGGCAGTTTTTTAATCTCTTCCTTAAAGTTTATTTTTAGTTCTTCTTGCTTGACTGTTTCGAAAGTCACATCTTGAAAAATAGTGCTTTGTTTTAGTCCAAGTTTTTCCTTTATGTTTGGCAGGAAATCATTGTTTATTTCATATCCAATAGAATTTCTCGACAAATTTTTTGCTGCCAGAGAAGTTGTTCCGCTACCCAAGAAAGGGTCGAGAACGGTATCCCCGATAAAAGTGAACATTTTTATGAGCCGCCTCGGTAATTCTTCAGGAAACATTGCCAGATGTTTATCCTGTTTCTCACCCGGAAAATTCCAGTGCCCAGTAAAATATTGGTTCCATTCTTCTTTCGATAATTTTGATTGTTCCTTTACTTCTTTACTTACCTTTGGTGGATTCCCGTATTTCTTGAGGATTAAAATAAATTCATAATCCAGTTTAAGAATGCCATTCCTCGGATATGGAAAAGAGCCCATTACCGTTGCTCCACCGGTTGTATGAGTACTAGTAATCTTCTGCCATATAATCGCACCCATATAATCAAAACCCGCACTTTCACAAAACTTGACTATTTCTGTTCTTATCGGAATGACCTTATACCGCCCATAATAAACAGAACGAGCAAATTGGTCACCGATATTGACGCACAAACGGCAGCCTTTATGTAAAACCCTGTGACATCCGTTCCAGACTAAATTGAGGTTGTTGATATATTCCTCGTAACTGTCGTGAAAGCCAATCTGTCTTTCGTCTCCATAATCTTTCAGTTGCCAGTACGGCGGAGAGGTGACAACAAGGTGAACTGACTCATTTGGGACTTCCTTCATCCGTCTTGAATCGCCAATAATTATCTTGTGCGAAGTTTTCATGGTAAGCCCTTACGCATCTCTAAACTTGTATCCTGTATCCTGCATCATGAATCTTGTTTTACCGCTTCTCCTTCTTATCTACCCTTATCTTCTCTATCCACGTATGCGGGTAATTTCCCGTCTCATCCTTCTCCTCCGACTTTACCATGTCCCAGATCGTGAGCAATGCCACGGATAGACCATGCAGTGCATCCATCTCCACACCTGTCTTTCCAAT
>JAYEII010000071.1:0-9463 GCA_034660015.1 Methanobacteriota archaeon
GGATTGCCAGTTATTCATTTTGATAAATTAAGAGCAGAAAGTTGGGAGATTTAGTTAATATAACTAACTACAAATAAGTAATTAGTATGTGGATTCCTGTTGTTAACTTGCAGTTGTGCATAGGATGTGGAGAATGCGCGCAGATCTGTCCCGATAATGCGATTGAAATAGTGGAGAAGAAATCGTTCATTGATTACAATAGGTGCACTTGCTGTGGTGTTTGTGACCGGGTCTGCCGGTACGGCGCGCTGGAAGTAAAAAATCCGCAGATGCCCGCGGTATTGGAGGAAGGCGTTCAATTAACGGGTTTAAAAGCAGAGGTGAAGACATTGAAGCAGAAATTGAAAGAGATGAGAAAAGAGGTAAGATTGTAGCGGATGCTGAAGGTAGCACAGTCTAAAAATCAAGTGATTTATCACCGCGGAGATCGCAGAGTACGCAGAGTTTTAAGATAGTTTCAATCATTGTTTAGGTTTTATGGTACTTTGCGTTCTCCGTGTGCTCTGCGGTGAAATTTAAGGCTTTAGCAATTTCACTAGAAAATTTGACAGTGTCCCTCACGAGATTACAAATTTTAAGTCACCGATATCAACGAGCCTGAGGCATCAATGTATTAATGCCCGCCATGATTGCTTTGCCAATTCTGTCGCCGTGTTTGGCAAAGCCCGAACCCATGATTGAAAGGATAATCACGTAAGCAACGACAAGCGAAACTAATAGCTCATAATTGCCCGTTTCCGTTCCGATTACAACAGCCAGCAGCACAATTGAAAGCTCGCCTCTTGGCGTCGTGTATGCCCCGACCCTTAACCCAGTTTCAAGCGACCTGTGCAGTCTCTTCCCAATTATTGCGCCACTGGCGAACTTTCCAAAGATGGATAGGGTTATGAGTGCGAGGAGTGCGAGGACAAAATATGCCGAGGACAATGTTGCAAATTGGAATTGGAACAACATTCCGAAAGAAAAGAAAAAGATGGTGAGGAATAAGTTCTTAAATGCGATAGTGTCACCGAGAAGCCACTTTAAGGACTTGACTCCTGAGAGTGCAGAGCCGAGGAAAAATGCAAGAATCACCTCAGAGATATGACAATGCAGCAAACTACTTAAGAGATATGCGATTGCCGAAAATCCGAATAGTAGCGCGAAAATGAGCAGTATCGGTATTTCATCATCACGCTCAAACAGAGGCGAGATGAAGTTGCTCAGCCTTCTGATGAGAGCCAAAATGAATACAATGAGTAGCAAAGTCACTGCTAAGCACACGGGAATCATAGCGAAGCTGCCGGACATAATGGAAGTCAGCACCACGAGCAGGATTGCCAGTACTATGTCCTCAAACACCATCAACCACACGACAGTCTCTGCTTCTGGATAAATCAACCTCTTGTTCTCTATCAGCGAGGAAATGGCAATTGCAGAACTGCTGATGTAAACTGCGGATGCGAGTATGAAAGCCTCTACTATAGTTAAGCCGATAACGAGCCCCAGCGAAAATCCTGCGATAAAATTCACCCCGAAGTCCGTGCAACCCGCAAATAACCTTCCGGGCTCTCTTATGCCCTTGAAATTGAATTCCAGCCCTATGTAGAACATCAAGAGGATTACACCGATCTTACCCAGCCACTCGACAAAGTTGTATTCGGTTATTAAGTTGAAGCCACTCTTTCCGAGGATTATTCCTGCGATTATGTAAGCGGGAATTGCGGCTTGCCTCAGATATTTCGATACCAGTCCAAGGGCTAAGCAAGAGACCGTTACGATAGCTAAATCTACCAGAAAGGTCATCTTATCTAAACCTGTCCCAGAATCTCCCTCGCGCAGACCTTTATTTGCTCACGCTCCCCTATCGCCACCATCAGGTCTCCCTCTTCGAAGACCGTTTCCGGTGGCGGGCTGACGATGCTCCGTCCTTTTCTCGATAGAGCTATTATCGTGACGCCCGTCCTCTTCCTGATTGCCAAATCCTCGATGCTCTTTCCTACCATACCCTTTGTTACCGGAGATATATGGATGTTTATTCTGAGGTCAGAGATTTCAGAAAACGAGACCTCAACGTCCTCGCGCTCTATTGTGAGCATCGCCCCGGTCAGAACGCTTCCGACACGTCGTGCTTCTTCTGAGGTCAGCCTGGTAACCGAAGGCTTATCAGCACCGGCTTCTAAGACATACAGTTCTATCTCACCGGTCGCCAGAAATATGACCGCTACTTTATCCCCTTTTGGACTTTCTATCTCATACTTCGTGCCTATCTCGGGAAGTTCAGAGATTCGCATGATTTACACCTGCCCTTTTCTGGATATTCTTCATAATCCTTATGATCCGATATAGTATAGGTTTTTGCTTGTAAAAAGTTTGTTAAAATTTAAGAGAACTCCAGCTCCCCAAGCTTATCCAGCGATTCCCGCTTCCCGATGACCACCACGGTATCGCCCTCCCGTATTTCATCATCAGGACCTATGTTTATGACTTCCTCGCCCCTTATGATAGCGACTATTGTTGTTCCTACTTTTTCCTTTATCCCTAAGATAGTGCATGCGTCTCTAACGCGCTTATTTGCAATCTTCGCACCATGTTCAACCGTTAAACTTTCTAACGATGTCTCCCCAGTCTTCGTAGCGAACTCGAGGAAATCAACGATTGCCGGCTTTGTTAAGCTTCTTGCCAACCTTCTCCCTCCTATTTTTTCCATTAAAATTACCTTTTTTACACCAACACTGTATAGCCGCTTAGCAGCCTCCTCAGAACTTGCTCTCGTTACTATCTCCAGATTCTTATTGAGTTCTTTCGCAGCAATGCAGAGGAATAAATTATCAGAATCCGAAGGTAAAGTGGATACCAGTCCAGAAGCACGTTCTACGCCTGCTTCTATTAAAGTCTCATCCAAAGTCGCATCTCCTTCCACCACCGGCAAATTCTTTTTCCTTAGTTCTATTGCAATCGCAGAATCATGCTCAATGATTACAAAATCTAAGCCTTCTTTTCTGAATTCTTCTGCTGTTGCGCTCCCTGTGCGGCCTCCACCGCATATTATCTTGTGGTTTTTCATCTTTGCCACGCCCCTTCTCACCCTCGCTATACCCAAAGCTTTGCTTAACCTTCCTTCCAGTACTAATCCTATTATCTCTACCAGTACATATAAGGCTACGCCTACACCTGAAATCATCAATCCTACTGTAAATATTCTCCCGGCGGGGGTCTCAGGAACTATATCACCATATCCAACGGTGGTAATTGTGGCGATAGTCATGTAGAGGGCATCGAAGAGGGAAAGTCCTTCAAGATACACGAAACCAACTGTCCCTACCACAATTACCAGGAATAATAAACAAATTGCGATCAGTGCGTGTCGTATTGGTTCCATGTTTCAAAATCTAACTCTAACTTTGTATATAATAACATTTGAACTTTTATAGTACCGCTCGATTTTATTTTATAGTATAATAAGATCTCACAAGAATATTATCACGATTTGCTAAAAAGGAAATATAACAAAGGAACAGAATGGCAGAACTGAACATCAAGAAAACGGAAGAGAAATGGCAGCGTAGATGGAAAGAAAGCAAGATTTTTGATGCGGAGATAGAACAAAAAGGAGGAAAGAAAAAGTTCTTTTTGACCGTCCCTTATCCCTACACTTCAGGACCGCTGCACATAGGACATGGAAGAACAAATACGATAGGCGATATAATAGCGAGATTTAAGCGATTGCAGGGCTATAATGTGCTATTTCCTATGGCTTTTCACGTTACGGGAACGCCGATTTTAGCGATTGCCGACAGCATTGCAAAAGGCGACCAGGAGGTTGTAGCACGGTATAAGGATTATGTATCAATTTATGAAGATGCGAGTAAGATAGACGGAATTATCAGCAGTTTTAGTCGTGCGGAACGAGTTGCGGATTTCTTTGCTGAACGGATTTCGGAGGATTTCGAGCGTATGGGCTATTCCATAGACTGGCGAAGAAAGTTCAATACCACCGAGCCAATGTACAACAAGTTTATCGAATGGCAGTTCAAAAAGCTCTACGATAAGGGAGTAATAAAGAAAGGGAGCTATCCCCTCACGTATTCCATTGAAGATAATTCACCGGTTGGTGAGGACGACATCGAAGAAGGGGATACGAATAAAGTAACAATAACAGAACACACAACCATAAAGTTCGGTGTTTCTGATGACACCTACTTAGTCGCGGCGACGCTGCGTCCCGAAACGATTTTTGGCGTTACAAATCTGTGGATAAAGCCCACTGCAAAATACGTTAAAGTTGCGGTTGGCAGGGAGTTCTGGATTGTATCCCATGAAGCGGCGTTGAAACTGGGTTACCAGCGGGAAGCAGTAGAGGGTTCAGAGGAAATAGAGGGCAGTTATTTTGTAGGTAAGAACGTCAAGGAGCCAATGAAAGGCAGAGAAATCCCGGTTTTATCTGCGGGCTTTGTTGACCCGGATGTAGGCACTGGCGTGGTCTATTCGGTTCCTGCGCATGCTCCTTACGATTACATCGCACTGGAAGACGTGAGGAAGAAGGAAGGGATTGAAATCGAGCCGATAAAGGTAATAGACATAGAAGGGTACGAATTGCCCGCGAAAGAGATATGCGAAAAGATGGGAATAGCGAATCAGGAAGATGAGCGACTGGAAGAAGCCACGCAGATAATTTATAAGGACGAATTTTATCGTGGTGTGTTAAATGAGCAGTGCGAGAACTTTGCGGGTATCAAAATCGCTGCGATAAAGGATGAAGTAAAGGACTGGTTAAAGGGGAAAAACATAGCGGACGTGTTTTATGAAACGTCGCGGAAGGCGGTGACGCGAGGCGGTGGGAAGGTAGTAGTTGCCGTCTTGCAAGACCAGTGGTTTATAGATTACACGCCGAAATGGTGGAAAGATTTGGGGCATGAACTCGTGGAAGGTATGACGTTCTATCCTGAGAAGTACAAGGCGTATATGCACGACATTATTGATTGGCTGGCGTTGCGACCGTGTGCACGTAAAAGGGGTCTGGGCACGCGGTTTCCGTTTGAAAAGGAATGGATAATCGAGTCGCTAAGCGATTCTACGATTTACATGGCGCTGTACACCATAGCTCACCGGGTAAGGCAGTTGCCCGTTGATTGTCTGGACGAGAAGTTCTTTGATTACGTGTTTCTTGGGATTGGCAGCGGTGCAGACGAATTAGCAAAGGAGCCCCACGTAGAAGCTGACGTTTTGAACGGGATAAAGGAAGAATTTGAATACTGGTATCCGAACGACCTGCGGCACACGGCACCACCGCACCTCTCAAATCATCTGGTTTTCTTTTTAATGCATCACGCAGCGATATTTCCTCCTACCCGGTGGCCCGGGGCGATAACCTTGAATGAGTTGATGATTCGAGAAGGGCAGAAGATATCAAAGAGCAAGGGGAATGTGATTCCTCTGGCAAAGGTATCAGAACTTTACGGTGTGGATTTATTCAGGCTCTATTGTGCGATTAATGCGGATTTCGCAAGTGTGATCAACTGGCGGGAGCAGGACGTGGATGCACTGAAGAAACGATTTAATGCGTTAGTAGAAGTATTCGAGAAGAGCACAGGAGTGGATGTAGCGGAACTCAAGGAGGAAGAGTTCACGCATACCGATAGATGGCTGCTGTCGCGGTTCTACAGAAGTTTAAAGGAATCCATTGAGCTGTTTGAGGCATTCCGAATACGAGAAGCGGGGATAAATCTGGTGTTCAATTTGCTAAATGACATTAGATATTACAAGCGCAGGGAGAGCCCGGAAAAAAGAATAAGGATAATCAGAAACGTAATAGAGGATTGGCTGCTAATTCTATCGCCAATTGTGCCACATATCTGTGAAGAGGAATGGCATAAGCTGCACGATAAGCCCTTACAGGTAAGCCCCTCCTGGGCTTGCGGGGGCACGGGCAGAGCCCGTGATGGGGCAGAGGTAGAGCCCCACAGTTTCATTTCGTTACAATCACTGCCGAAGATACAGGAGGCGTTTATTGATGACCGCGTGGAGCGCGAGGAGGAATATCTGGTTTCGTTAATTGCGGATATAAAGGAGATACTGAAAATAGCCCGCATTGTACCGACAAAAATTTACGTTTATACCGCAGATGCGGATACCGAGAACTGGAAGTGGGAAGTGTTCAGGGCGATAAAGGACTTGCCAGAGAGGGATAAGATTAAAGAGGCGATGAAACTCCGAAAGGATAAGAGCACGGTGGATTTCGTGAAGCGCGTGATAAAAAGCAATCTGGATTATTTCGAGCTGAACGAGAGGGAGATTCTGGAACGCGAGAAAGCGTATTTAACGAAAGAGTTCGGCTGTGAAATAGGAATAAACGAGGAACACGACCCGAAGGGCAAGAGGAAGTTTGCTATTCCGCTTAAACCTGCGATTTACGTGGAGGGTTGAGGAATGTTATTTACAACTATACTCAGATTCCAGAGAAAGGCTATTCCCTGTCACAGTAAGAAGTTTTTTTGTTTTTTTAAGTAAAAAGTGCGTATAAGACCCAAATTATCAAAACTAACCAGACGATCGCTGCAACCCAACCTGTTTTTAGAACATTTGTTTCTGTAAACCATTTTTTCTCTACATCTAACATGTATTTAGAAAGTGGTGCTAAGCCTAATACTATCAAAGCCATTGTGAATAAGGTCACTGCCCAAATCTGAATAATTGTTAATTCTTGAAGCAAGTAGTATAAAGTAACTATTACAACTATCAGTGAAAGTATTGTTGTGACTACAGCGTTTCCCCAAAATCTTCTAGTAACTGTATTGAACCAAGATTTTTGACTTCTCAGGAGCATAATTATTTTGATTGGTACAATTATAGCGGCGATAAAAGCCATTATTTCTATTGGTGTCATATTTTTGGTCTCCTTTCTTCATTATTAAATCTAACGGGGCTCGCATACACATCCATTTTGGTTGCCATTACCCCAAGAGTTTACTTCGTTCCAATATACTTTCCTTTAACTGAATACATCATCTCGAAAAGTCCTGCCCCGTCCAACGATTTGGCGCCACCTTTTGATTTTTCTCTCTTTCACCATTCAGTGCAGGAATATGTATTGATAACGCCCTGGAGTTCATTCCTATTCCTGCACGTATAGAAAGGATATGCGACCAGATATGCAAACACAGCGCTATGAAGCACCAGTCCAATATCGAAATAATGAACAATCAGCTCTAAAATCGCAATGGATAGCAGAACGACCGAAGCGAGAAGAACCCACCCCTTCTTCAGACCCACTTTAACAACGGTGGTGCTCGAATACCCTAAATCTTCTTCGTAATCGTTTATCTGATGCGTAAGTAACGACTCGCAACCAATAATCATAAACAGGGCGGCAACCAGCAGAATATGCGTATTTAAATTTAAATTTAAATTTAAATCGCCACCTGCCAGCGTGAACCCTGCTAAAACGGGAAACAAGCCAAACATCAGTCCATGAGTTAGTATATCAACAATAAACCGTTCCTTGAGCCTTATGTGGTTTACCGAATAGAGCGTGAGGAGAGAAATACACAGCAGCGTGAATAAAACGCCACTTATGCCCGGGCTCAAAAAGCAGGCAAGTGTGATTGCAACTGCGAGCAGCACGCACATAAGGGTGAAAGTGCCTCTTTTCGTTACTCTACCCGAAGAAAGCGGATTATTGCCTCTCCTGACTTTTTTCGTATTCCTCCGGTCTATTTCAACATCGAAATAGTTGTTCACGACGAACCCAAAAGCAATCACACAGAAAAATATCACGCCGACTGAAATAAGAACAAAAGGCGTAGCAGGTGCTAAAATCGCCCCTATAAGCGGAATTGGCGCAAAGAACTTTATCCATTCCTTGACCCGCAGCATCTTGAGGTATTCCAAATTTAGATTCCCGCTATCTCCGCTATTCCCACTTCTAAAAAACATTTATTTTGTCTTTGTATTAGCCCTCTAATTTACTTTACATTAATATATGTTACAAAGGGTTCATATATATGTATAAAAATATTCATAAGCGGTTTTGCAATTATAGTCATTCCGAAAATTATAACCACAAGATTACACATCGTGGGCTCTGCCCACGTCCCCGAAAACCCTGAAAGGGTTTATTCCACAAGATTATTTATAAACTTTTTTGTTTTTTCTTTTAGCACAGGTTTTCTTTTTGTAAAAAAGAAAAAGTGTTGTGTTAATCTTCTGAAATCTCAGGGTAATTTTGCAATTATCTAATTTAGTAAAACTGCGCCGACTTTATTTCCAGAACTTGAGTAATCTCATCCAGAATTACACGTATTTTGCCTTTTACTCTCTCCCATGCTTCCTGAACCGGAACCGCGGTATAAACGTATTTGAGCCTTTTACCCGTTTCTACCCGCTTAATTATAAATCCTTCCTGGTCTAATCGCAGGATATATTTCCGTATTGTTCGTTCTGAAAGATGCAGCAGGTTTTGTATTTGTTTTATCGTTAACGAAGAGGTCAGTAAAAGATTGTAAATTTTAATTTCTACGGGCTTAAAATTGAGAAACCCTAAAATAAGGTTCAATAACTCTGCGGGTTTCTTCTCTTCTGTCAGCGCCTTTTCTATATCCCCTATATAATCCCTCTTTACCATGATTTTTGTAGATTGTAGCATTTGTAGTATAAAATCATCTATGAATAAATAAGTATATAAAACTTTCATAGGTATGAACTTTTCTTTTCTTCGCTTTTCACGCGAAACAAATCTTCTTTCATTAAGCGGGGAAGGTATCGGAAAACCCGAAGGGGGTTTCTGAATTTCAAAGATATAGTTATTTATATTGCAATGCGAGATATATAAAAAGGAGGTAAGGATATTACGAAAAATGAGAGTAAAAGAAAAAGTCATTAAAATGATTGAAGAGCTTCCAGAGGATATAACTGTTTCAGATATTATGGCTGAGTTGTATTTCCGGCAAAATGTTGACGAAGGCTTGAAGGAACTCGATGAAGGAAAAGGCATCAGCCATGAAGAAGCCAAAAAACGGTTGAACCGATGGCTAAAATAATATGGTCGCCAAAAGCAATTAATGAACTTGGCAGAATCTGCGATTACATAGGCAAAAACTCAGAGTACTATGCTCGTCTTTTTGCAGAAAAGGTGTTTAAACGAATTGAACAATTGGAGATTTTTCCATACTCAGGAAGGGTTGTGCCAGAATACAATCAACCTAATCTTCGAGAACTCATCTACCAAAACTATAGAATTATCTATCGGGTGAAAAAAAAGTCTTATCGAAATAGTCTGGATAACATACAGTGCACGGTTGCTACCTGAAGATTTGGCTGATAGCTGCTTCTGAAAAACCTTCTTTCTAAAGAAAGAAGTTATCTTTAGCAAGAAAGGATTATTTTGCTTCGCAAAAACAGTATAATTAACAGTCATTTTTCATTAAACCTTTCTTTAAGCGGGGAAGGTATCGGAAACCCCGAAGGGGGTTTCTGTTTGTTTCAA
>JAYEII010000072.1:0-9418 GCA_034660015.1 Methanobacteriota archaeon
TCCTGATAAGCTTGTAGCCTCTAATTTCGCCGTGATATATCTCTTTTCCATCTGCGTATTTCTATTTGTCGGTGTATTGTCCTACTTCGCGAGTGTCCTTATCGGCATATCCAGCCCGAGCATATTTGAAATGCTATCTATCTCGCTTTTAGGTGGTGTTCTATGCACAACTTTTCTTAATTTCACTTCTTATTATATCGCAATTTTATCTTTTAGATTTGGACTGGACCCGGATAACGATACTATACCGCTAATAACCAGCTTAACAGACGTAGTCGGTGTACTATGCCTTCTTTTTGCAATGTTTTTAATTCTGTAAACACACTTTTTCTTTTTAGAAAAAAGAAAACCTGTGCTAAAAGAAAAAAAAACTTGTTTCTTTAGTCAAGCTTTCTTTTTAAGAAAGGTTGTTATGCAACTCCCTACGAAATATAGCGCCGGATGCAAGAGCATAGATGTGCTGTTAGGTGGTGGCTTTGAGTCCGGCACCGTTACCCAGTTATACGGCGAGGCGGGCAGCGGAAAAACCAACATCTGTCTCCAGGCGGCGGTGGAATGCGCAAGAAAGGGGGAAACGGTAATTTTTATAGACAGCGAAGGCTTTTCTCCTGAGAGATTCTTACAAATAGCTAATACAAACACAAACACAAATGAAACTTCAGAAACGGTAGAACGCATAGCGCAGAGGATTTCAATCTATGAGCCACATAGTTTCGAGCAGCAAACGTCATGCATAGACGAGATTGAGGAGCTAATAAAGGAAAAAGAAGGGAAGAACGGGGTTGCACTCGTAATCCTTGATTCCGCTACTCTGTTCTACCGATTGGAGCTGGACGAGGAAAGGAGCATCTATCTGAGAAGAGTACTGGCGAACCAAATAATGCATCTTTTGGAACTCGCTCGCAGATATGACCTTGCAGTTATAATAACGAATCAGGTGTATATGGACATCGAGGATGGGAATTTACGCCCTTCGGGTGGATATGCGCTCGAGCATCTTTCTAAGGTAATCGTGCAGCTTGAGAAGACTGCGGAAGGGCGAGGTAAAAGAAGAGCCGTCTTAAAGAAACACCGGTCTATGCCTGAAGATACTTCTTGCGAGTTTCTTATCACGGGTGATGGGGTGGAATCAAACCTGTAAAAAAAGGTTTTGGGGTAATCAAAACCTGATTTGTAATTTTTACAGACCAATCAAACCCCCGACACCAACGTCGCCATACCCACCGCTCCGGCATACTGCGAATACGGCGGTACAATTATCTCAACGCCGAGTATATTCTCAAATTCTCGCTTCACGCCTTCTATCAATGACACGCCACCAACAAAAATAATCGGCGGTCGCATTTCCATCTCCTGTATCTGGTTATCATATACCTGCTCAGCAACGGAGCGACACGCAGCAGCCGCTACGTCTTCTCTCTTCACGCCAGAAGCGAGAGCAACGACAAGGGCTTGTATTCCGAAGACCATACAATAGCTCTGTAACTCGTACCGCTCCTTCGAGTCCATCGCAAGCCGCCCCAGCTCGGTAATGTCTGCATCTACTCTACGAGCGGCTATTTCCAGGAACCTACCCGACGACCCAGCGCAAATGCCGCCCAGGTTAAACGTATTTGCTATTCCATCGCGCATTAGAATCAGCTTGTTGTTCATTCCACCCATATCTATTACCGTTGCATCGCCTTTATGACATTTGGAAAGCAAAGCGGCTCCTTTTGATACCACGCTCACTTCCTCTAAATTGAGGTCTGCCCCCAAGTGTTCGCCTACGAGTTCTCGCCCGTGTCCGGTTACGCCAACAGATTCTACGCGCTCTATACCCGCCTCTTTTAACGCCACTTCTATCGCATCATCCGCGCTTTTTACCGGGTCTGTCGTTGGCAGCCACCCCTTCCCTATTATTTCGTTATCTCGCATCACCACGACCTTTGTAGTCGAGGAGCCGGAATCAACACCCATTGTAACTCCTTCTTGCTTCTCACGCATCAGAAGCGTCTTCCTTGTTATCAGCGTCCTCAACGCCTCTAATCGCGAGTACAGCTCTATCTCCTTCGGCTTCTCCACGTTTGAGTATAATACCACCGACATGTCCGTTCTCTCGTGCAGAAATCGCCTTATCGTGTCTTTTACTATCGTTCCTTCCGAACATTTGAAACAGGTAAGCAGAAGAGCACCCTTTATCGCCGGGTCATCCAGCATGGACACCGCACTTGCCATCATGATGTTTAGAGATGGGCTTTCCGCCTCAAATCCAATCTCTTTACACGCCAGTTCCACCTTCGATAATTCCATCTCGGGATAAACCAGTTCAATACCTACGCGCTCGGCTATGTCGTTAAGCATCCATTGAATTCCGCTGTACTCGGTCCCGCAAGAAATCTGTGCAACTCTCGCCATTTTTATCTTATTTTTTCTCTTCTTTCGATAATTGCTCTAAAAACGTCATTACCTCTGTGACCATCTCTTCTATCCTTTCTCCTCCTTCATACCGCACCTCCAACGTCGGTATCTCGCGCTTCCTTATCAAGAACTTGAAGAATTCGTCAGCGACGGCACAGCCCATACAGCCGTAAGTGGGTGGCGCATCCCTCAGTATTATCGAGGCTTCTGCTTTCTCCAGCAGCGGAGCGAGCAGTCCTATTCTCCCTTTTAACCCCGCGGGTTCTTCCACTGATACATACCTCAACGCCCTTTTTAAATCCTCTTCGGTGATGTTTATCGGTGGTGCGTCTATTTCCGCATCCCGCACGTGCTCTCCTATTTCACGCATCAATACTAACGCCTCATGCCCTCCTCTTTCCACTAAATCCGACAGAATCATGCTATTTGGCGGATACACCAGTACTTTCATTTTCATCTCCTTCTCCCCCCTCTTCTCCTTCCCTCTTGTTTCTGCTAATTAATATATCCCTTAAAATTAAGATTAAAATTAAAAATAATTTTTGGCTATTAATTAGTTAATGCAATGGAAGAAGATAAACCTTTCTTTTTTCCTTTCCCGTCAATAAGAGAAGGGCAAAGAGAGTTTATGGAAGACGTGAAACAGGCTGTCGAGGGTGGAAACATCCTCGCGGCTCATGCACCCACAGGAATAGGAAAAACCGTTGCCGTTCTCGTTCCCGCGTTGCAATACGCCATTCAAAACGATAAAACCGTCTTTTTCCTCACGTCCAAGCGCAGTCAGCATAAAATCGCGATTGATACACTCAGACTGATAAAAGAGCATGCGAAACTCAATTTCGTGGTTGTTGATATTATTTCTAAACAATCTATGTGCCCACGGGCAAAAGCGGGGTCCATATACCGTGAGTTCTACTCGCTATTCAGTGAATTTTGCAGGTCCGAGCAGAAGAACCGAAGATGCCGTTATTTCGTTAATCGCGATGACGAAGCGCAGCAGCGTATAAGAGATAAGATAATGCACGTGGAGGAACTGTATGAATGGTGTAGTTTCAGAGGTATATGTCCCTACAAGGCGGCGTTGGAAGTGGGTGAATCCGCTGACGTGCTCGTTTGCGATTATAATTACCTCTTTTCATCGGATATTGCAGAAACGGTATTAGAGAAAATAGGGAAGGGGCTGGAGGACATCATTGTAATCATTGACGAAGCGCATAACCTCCCGGACCGTATAAGGAACAATCTCAGCAGTGAATTGCGTATGAGCACCATAACCGAAGCTGCACGCAGTCTCCGCCACACAAATCGCGAGATATACGGCAACCTTATGGAACTGGAAAGGATTTTCGCGAAATTTGCTATGGTAGCGCGAAAGAACAAAAAGGAAGAAATGAACGTGGACAGGGTTTTTCTGGTGGACGAGATGGAGAAGGTCTTGCGGCGGAAAATAGTAGCGATGAGTTACGATGACTTTGTAAACTCACTCCGAAACATTGCAGAACGCTCTGGGACTTCCGAAAACGCGGAAAACGCAAAATATAAAGATGAGGCGCTGCAGAGAAACATTCTCAATATCGCCGATTTCCTCGATGCGTGGAGAACCCACGAGAAATGCTTGAGGATATTCTCGGTTTCGCAGCATAATGAAAATCCGTCCCTGCACTTCAAGTTGCTTGACCCTTCCATAGTTAGCGAGCCGGTATTCGCAGGGGCGCATTCAACTATAATGATGAGCGGCACGCTATGCCCCGCCGAGATGTACGCAGAGATTTTAGGCGCATCTTCGGATAGAATCAAAGGTAAAGAAATAGTTCTGCGCGAGTATAACTCGCCGTTTCCAGAGGAAAACCGGTTGATTGTCATTACAAGAGGGCTCACAACTAAATATACGAAAAGGGGCGAGGAGATGTACAGTAAGATAGCGGGAAAGATAGCAGAAGTGGCGGAATACGTTCAGGGAGGCATGGCGGTCTTCTTTCCTTCGTATGCACTTCAAAGGGACATTGCAGTATATTTACCGGAAGAAGTAAGGAGAAAGGCGATAGTAGAGCGAAGAGAGATGAGAAAGGAAGAGAAGAACAGGTTGTATGAACTGCTGAGAGAGGACAGCGGGGGGATATTGCTTGCCGTGCAGGGCGGTTCGTTTTCCGAAGGCATGGATTTTGAATCCAATATGCTAAAGGCGATTATCGTGGTTGGACTGCCGTTAAGTCCGCCTACACTGGAGGTAAAAACGGTGGTAGGATATTATAGGGGTGAATTTGGAGCGGAGAAGGGAAATCTTTATGGTTATCTGTATCCCGCGATAACAAAGGTCTTGCAAGCGGCAGGCAGGGGCATAAGAAGCGAGCATGACCGCTGCATCATCATTCTAATGGATTACCGGTTTGCTCAGTTCCCGTATAAAAACTGTTTTCCAGCGGATTACCATGTGACGCTTACAGATAGGGCGGAGGAGTTCGCAAAGAGCTTTTTTAAATATAGAAATGCGAAACTATAGTCATTCCGAAAATTATAACCACAAGATTGTCGAATTTTATAGTGAAATTGCTATATCCTCAAAATTCACCGCAGAGCACACGAAGAACGCAAAGGCACCAGAAAGCCTAAACAATGATTGGAACAGTCTTAAAACTCTGCGTACTCTGTGCTCTCCGCGGTGATAAATCACTATATTTTTAGATAGTGCCCTATTACTCTTCCTCAAGCCCTTCGAGTTCCTCGCCGAATTCCTCTTCTACTTCTTTCTCCAGGTCACTACCAGCGCCTAAAGCTTCCTCTATCAGTTCCTTTACAAAATTCCACTTCTCCAATGCCCTCTCCTTATCGTGAGGGAACGTGTACGTCTTTCTCGCCCACTGGCTGTCTACTATTTTTTCACCCTCCATTTTTTGCACCCAGTGCGTTTCCACGGAGATAAACTTCCCATAATCTCCCTCTTTTACAAAACCCCTCAATACTTGCCTCGGAGTTCCATCCTCATTCTTCATAATCACTCTATACCCTGCGTCTTCCAATATTCTTATACGCGGCTTTGTTTCGCTCATATTTTTTCTTTCACCTATATCCCAATAAATTTATATTTTCTGTTGATATATAAATTAGATGAATTCACTTAATAAATATATCGTTGTTGGTTATGGTTATTTATGAGGAAAAAGTTAAAACCTTTATTGACATGTTTTTTGCTATTAGGTGTCTTCCAGTTCATCCAACACTAATATCTGCAAGGTAGGTAAAGGGGGCAGGCGAGCATCGTTGGACAAAAAGAATGAATTTTCTATCCATCCCATGATGCCCGCTCCCGATCTACGTACTCCTGAGCATCAACATCCTGCCAGATTTTCTTGCCTATGCCTTGCAGTTCCAGAATACTGTGACGAGACGGAGGCTGAGAAGCCATCCGGCTGCGAACTAATGCCGCTAATTCTTCTAACAGGCGAAGCTGCTCAACAGGCTCAAGCCGTTGTATTCGAACCAGCAGTTCGCCATAATTCATTGTTTGCATCGTAAAGCCACCTAACTCCTGTTATATTTATTATTATGAATATAGCTACATATAAATCCCGATTATATCGGACAAAACAGCACTTGCCGCTTCGATAGGTCCCGCACCTTTTCCAATGACCGTGATATCGCCTGCCAAATCCGTCTTTATGGTTGCTACGTTCAACATGCCTTCAACGTTCAGCGGGTCATCCTTTGGAACTAACCTAGGTGCAACTTTAAGGCATTCTCCGCTGCTGCCGCCGCCGTCTACTTCTCCTATTAATTTTATTACATAGCCCGCATCGTCAGCCAATTTCAAAGCCTCTGATGTTATCTCGGTAATGCCCGCTACTTCTACATCCCCGTAACTCACGTGCCTGTCAAAAATGGAGTTAGCTAAAATCACGAGCTTCACTGCGGTATCTCTCCCGGCAACATCGTTAGAAGGGTCTGTCTCGGCTATTCCACGTTCCTGCGCTTCCTTTAACACGTGTTCGTAGGGTAGTTTCTCCTCACGCATCCGTGTTAGAATATAGTTGCAGGTGCCGTTCAAAATACCCTTTATGGATATTATCCCGTTACCGGCGAGATTATCCTTTACCAGCGAAATTATCGGCATAGCACCGCCTACGGAAGCCTCAAATTTTAGCTCTTTCCCTCTGCTCGCTGCGAGGTCCATCAGCTTCCCGTACTGTAATGCCAGAGGGCCTTTATTCGAGGTTACCACGTGCCTATCGGATTCCAATGCGGTAATTATATGCGTCAATCCCGGCTCGCCGTTCTCGACATTGGTTGGCGTCGTTTCTACTACTATCTCGTGCTCTACATCCTTTATCATGTCCAGCGTGGTCATATCTTCCGCCGTTTCTCCTGACTTGAATTTCGTTATCGCGTCTTCACTCAGGCCATTCTCGTCCACCACGGCACCTGACAAGTCCGCTACGCCGACGATTTTCAGATCTATGCCGTATTTTCTCGTTATCTCTTCCTGTTTGCGCCTTATTACCTCTGCTACGCCTCTGCCTACGTTACCAAGCCCGACTATTGAAATCCGTACTAATTTTGGTAATTTTGTTTCCATCTTTACCTCATCCTCTTCTTTGTTCTTGTATAAATAAGGAGTAACTACCTTCTATTTAAGACACGGATTTACACGGATTTTTTCTTTCTTTTGCTGTGCTGGCTGGCGAGCCTATTTTTAACGGCATTGCACGCTTCATCTTGTCTGTGTTCGTCTGTGTTAATCAGAGTCTATAATTGATTTTCTCTTTTCTCGACGCCCGATTAAATAGACGGGATAATCATAATCCCTTTTTTGTTCACCGTACGTTCTAAAATGTTCAACGCTTCTTTTAGTTCTTCTTTACCTATTGCGCTGAGCGTAACCGAAGCAGAAGACTTCTTATCCACGCCGGGCATGGAAAGAGAAAGCTCCACCACTTCAGCAAATCCTGTGCTGTCTATACTATCTATCGTCTCTCCTAAATCCGTGTGCACTATATGCCCGATTAGCAAAACCATCATTGATTCCTTCAGCCGCTCTTTCCCTATCCTGACCACGTTCACGTCCCTTTCTTTTAATCGTTCCACCAACCTGTTCAATCCCTGCTCTTCTATTTCTAATGTCAGTTGAACCGGTATTCGGCCCGAAGGTGTCTTCTTGTCCCGCTGATGCAGCACGCTGAGAATGTTACCGCCAAGGTCGGATACGGGCTTCAATGCGAGCACTAACTGACCCGGTACGTCGGTTAGTTCGATGTCCATGGATATTTTCATTTTAAACTTTTCTTTATTTTTCTTTATAAAAGAAACTTTTACTAAAGAAATAAGTTTATGGCGGGAATCCAATTGATATGCCTTTTTCCATTCACACCTTTGCTTTCGCTCCTTTTAGTCGCACCTGTATTTTTGGGACTGTAAGGCAGTAGAGTTTATCTACTTCCAAAAAAGATCCAACAAAGCTTCGTATAGCCATATATATCTTCGGGTTTTATTTCTTCTGTAACCATATTACTATCTTTTCGCTTTTCTCCTATAGCTCCACCCTATCAAACAACCTCTTCGGCTTTTTCAGTGGTTGGCCGCTCTTTATCGGCGTCATCATCTCATCAAGCTTCGCCGAATGCACGTCGCTTTCCATACCTAACTGCGACCATACCTCCTCCATCTTCACAGGCATCACCGCTTCCAATCCAATACAAATGGCTTTTATTAGTTGCAGCACGTTCTTTACTATCTCGCCACATCGTTCCCTACCCGCATCACCCGTTTTTATCAAATGCCAGGGCTCTTCTCGTTGAAAAAAACTATTGCCAAAATCCGCAAGTTTCATTGCGGAATCAACGAGCTTCTTGAATTCGTATTCGTCTACCGCTCTCGTTTCCTCCTCCTTCGTACGCGCTATCGCAGCAAAAACATCCTCGTCTATATCACCCTCGGGAACCACGCGAAAATTTTTATATGCAAATGATATAACTCGATGAACAAGGTTTCCCAGAATCGCTACTAACTCGTTATTCACACGCATAGAAAAGGAGTCCCAGGAGAAATTCAATTCCTTCGTGTGGCTTGATTGCGCCACTAAATAATACCGTAACGTATCGGGATGGAATCGTTCTAAGAACTCTGCCGCCCATACCACGTTCCCGCGGCTCTTTGAAAACGTCTCCCCGTTTATCTTTACCATTCCGGAGGCGACAACGGCATCAGGCAGCGAATAACCCGCTCCTTTGAGCATTGCAGGCCAGAATATGCAGTGATGATATATAATGTCCGTACCGATAAAATGCACAATGGTCGCTTTGTTTCCCTTCCAGTACTTCATCCATTCGTCCTCTCCGCCTCCCCCCCTTCCGCCTAACAGCTCCTCAGTAGAGGATATATACCCTATGGGCGCATCAACCCAGACATAAACAACGAGGTCATCCCTGCCCGGGAATTTTACGCCCCATTCCAGAGCTCTCGTTATACACCAATCGCATAGTTCCTTCTTTGTCCATTCCAGCGCGTAGTTTCTCGCATTCCGGGTACCACCCAATTTATCTAAATAGGAAATGAGGAAATCCGCGAACGAGGAAAGTCGGAAGAAAAAATGTTCCTGCTGCTTAAAATCCGCTTCGTTTCCACAAATCTTGCATCTCGGCTCTATTATCTCTCCAGGTTCAAGGTGCTTACCGCAGCCCTGGTCACATTCATCTCCTCTTGCCACAGCACCGCAGTAGGGGCATTTTCCCTCCACGTATCTATCGGGTAGAAACCGCCCGCAGGTATTGCAAAACGCCTGTTTTGTTTCCTTCGTATACACATATCCGTTCTCTATTAATTTCTTTACTATCTCTGTCGTCCTTCTATGGTTGCTTTCCGAATCAGTCCGCCCATAATAGTCGAAATTGACGTTCAGAACTTGAAACATTCGTTTGAAATGCGTATGATACCGCTCAACGACCTCTTCGGGCGAAATACCTTGCGCTTCGGCACTCAGCACAATCGGCGTCCCGTGCGTGTCAGAACCACCTATAAAAATAACGTC
>JAYEII010000073.1:0-9305 GCA_034660015.1 Methanobacteriota archaeon
GTAGAGGATGTGCTTCTGAAGAGCCGGATGAGGGAAATCTTCACGTCCGGTTCTGTGAGGGGGCTCATAGCAACCTTGGGGCTATTACCTCAAAAAAAAAGGTGTGCTATGGGCTCTACTTGACATTTACCCGGATTTTTTCTTTTGGTGGGTTGGGTGAGCTATTTTTAACGGCATTAATCTTTTCATCTGTGTTAATCTGCGTTAATCTGTGTCTATAATTTATTTTTTTGATTCTTCTATTCTTCTCGCTTGCGTCTCTTTCCCCGATAACGATTATCTCACTTCACAATTTCCTCACCTCATCAAGAAACGCAGGACGATTTTTAAAATCCAATTTCAACTCGAAAAAACGCTTTTTCCACCTTGATTCATCTTTTAATAGATTAACGTAAATGCGCTTGACCTTAGCCAAATATCCTGCCGCAATACGATAAGTATTTCTATTTCCTCCCGGAATGTGTCTATAAGCGCTTTGCCAGTAATACTCTATTATCTTTTCTGGAAAATCCTCTTCCAGCTTAGCTGCGAATTCATCAAACTCATTTCTCATTCCCCATTGCATCTCGGGTGGATTTAAAATTGTATGCAGGACTGCCTCTTTCATGTTTTTGTCCATGCAGATTCGTAGATAGTCACAGATGTCTTTTTCTTGAATGTCTTTGAATATTTCGGGCTCAACCTGTTTCCAGTCCGCAGCCCTCAAGAACGCTTTCATTTCTATGGCGTCATTTTGAGGTTGGATTTTGTAAGTTCAAATCGGTGCCTATGAATGATTATATCACGAAATAACCATTTCTCAACCCTTATAGATTCTACTCCGTTTGTTATATTATAGTGTAATGTTCCACTGCTATGCACCACTACCGCTTTGCAGTAGGAAACCCCTTATCCAACACATGAAGGTGGAATGGGACACTGTGAGGAGATTTTAATAACCTAAAAATCCAACCTCATTTTGACCCCATAGGTTTAAAGAGAAGAATGGAAAATCATTTTTAAGAAATTTTGATAAGTTCACTTTTGTTTTTACAATCTTTAATTACTTTTATCATTTAGAACAAAAAGATGATTCCTTCGATACTTATTTGGAGATGGAGGATAGTGAATATAAGATTTTGTTAAATATTATTGATTTAGAAAAATTAAAAAATGAATTTAATGATGCTTTTGATTACTTTAAAGAACATATCTATTTTAAAAATTTTGATACAACTGTAAAGTCTGGAAAAATTACTAAAATAAAAGAGGGGTTTTTCCTCTTTCGAAAAAAAACAGACATGTTAGGGGCAGGGCAACATTATACAAGAGAATATTTTGAAGAAGAATATGATTCAAAAGTAGAATTAATATCTTTGACTAAAGATTCACTTGAAAAAGTAAAGGTGTTTTTTGAGAAGGCAGGATTTATTAATCAAGCTTCTTTAATTCCCACTTACTCTCCAGAAGAGGAAGTTTTTTCACCTTATTTCTCTCTCTTAGAACAAGTATACTCCAAAATTATAGATAATAGCAGTACACAAAGACTGTTTAGAAAATCAATTTCAGAATATAACGATGAAAATTACTCTCATTGTATTAGTACAGTTGGATTAATTACTGAAGAATATTTGGTTCAAATTTATGAAACTTTGTTTAGAGATATATGTCCAAAAAGACCATTGGGTGAATTGTACGACCAAATACACATAAAAATTAAAAAGGAGTTGGGTACTAAAACAGAAAAGAATATTGACTTTTCAAAATATTTCAATGAGATTAAAAAAATAGAGAAAGTAGATAAATATCCTTCCAAGAATATTATCTCTATTTTGAGGAGTTTGATTAATCTAACTAAAGATATGCATTCAATTACTGAATCAAAAATCAGAGATATTCAAAAACCAAAATCTGATATTTCCATATTTAATAAACAATTAAGAGATAATATTAGTGAAGTAATAAAAAATAGAAATACAACTTCCCATCGTTCACGTATTCCCCTAGGGAATTATGAGGCTCTAAGATCTGTTTATGGATGCATAACACTTATTCTTTGGTGGGCTAGACAAAAAGAAACTATTGATTGGACTGAAGAACCAAACGAAATTCTTAAGAAAATTGTTGAAGAAAATAAATGATGGGGCATATTAATGACTCGCTTCGCCCGAATTGATTAGAACTTAAACACAACTCTGAAATTTTCCTTCGGGACGTTGCACTAAATTTCAGCCCTTCGAGGAATATAACAGCGATTGAAAGACTACGAAACCTTGCAGGTTTCTCCGTCCAAATTTTCACTTCGTGAAAACTTCTTTTATCCCTGATGTTATATGCCATGGTGCGAAAGCTTTTAATCTGATGTAAGAGTTATAGTGGTTATATGGACAAATAGTGGTTATATGGACAAGCGTCAATTGATTGAGGAGTTGAAAAGAAATCCAAAAAATGTTCGTTTTAGAAAATTGTGTAAGATTGCTGAAGCATTTGACTTTAGATTTAGAGGAGGAATGGGTAGCCATTGTATTTATGTCCGAGAGGGTATAGAGGAAATGCTAAATTTCCAAAATGTAGGAGGGAAAGCAAAACCTTATCAAGTAAAACAGCTTATAAAGATCATTGAGAAATACAATCTAGTAGAGGAGGAAAAATAATATGTTGTATAAGTACGCAATAGAAATATTTTATAGTGAAGAAGATAAAGGGTATATAGCAATTATACCTGAGTTGCCAGGGTGTTCTGCATTTGGAGAAAACGAGGAAAAAGCATTAGAAGAGATAAAAATGGCCATGGAACTATGGTTAGAAACAGCAAAAAAAGAGGGAAGAAAAATTCCACAACCATACGGAAAAGAACTCCTCAAGATTCTCTACGAGGATGCCTTTCGCACCACACGCCCTAAACTGGCTGGCGTGTAACATGCTATATCTGGCTCACTTCGTTCATTGGAGGTATTATTATGCCATACACCGCTTTTCATGAAAAGTTCCCGGAAATAGCAGAAAAAGAAACCAGATCAATAATCGCAATTGGTGACCCCGAATTACCCGAAGGAAACTATGCCTTGATTGAACTCTATTGCGACGAGGTAGGTTGCGATTGCCGGAGAGTTTTCTTCAATAGACTTGTTGCAAAATAATATCCCGCGAAAGAAAGAGGTACTCCTATTCCAGCCCTCACTTCCGGTTCAACCGCATTTCAAATGATAATTCCACAATCCACACGATATCAACATAGCCACATCATTAAATTCATCTTTTTTATTCCGAAACTTATCGCTCGTTATCCTGAATCGCTTAGCTCCGCCGATAGCGTGCTCTACCAAGACTCTAAAACCACTGATAACCTTATTCTGCGCCTTCTCATCATCTGTCAATTCTTTTCCCTTAGGCTTCTTCCGCGGCATCCTAACAGTCGCTTCTGGATAGTCCTTTTCAACGCCCAGGAAGGCTTTATCCAACCATAAAGTTATGCTTTTTGGGAATATCCCCTGCGGAAATAGCTCTTTAAACATCCCATAATCGTGCTCCTTACCCACCTCTGGTGGGCTCAGATAACCAATTCGCCTATTCTTATCGGTGATGACTATATTCTTGCGAGTATGCGCCTTCTTCTTGCCGGAGTAATTCTCCTTTTGCTTCTCACTGTCTTTGGGTCTTTGGATCGGTCTCTCAGTCCCATCTATGAATAAGTCCTTGACATTGGGAAATATCTCAAATAACTCCTTTAAGGTGCTAATTTTCCTCTTTGGCAACACCATCTTTTTACCGAGCGTTTTCTCCAGGGTAGGTGTTAATTTCTGGATATTGCGGTGTGCATTTGACCTGTTGAGATCAAACAGGAGCCCTAAGACGTCAAAAGTGGGATAGCACTTGAAATAAAAGAGAACGAAAAACAATTTTTCTGTGAAACTTCTCAAATTTCCCGTTCTGCCCCCTCCTGGCTTCCTTTCTCTATCTCCCCGCTTCACGCCTATCTCATATCTAATCCATACCTCCTTTTGAAGTTCTTGGCCGAAACTCTGCACCAGTTGATTAAATTCTGCTATGGATAGCCCTGTTGTGGCTTTCATTAGTCTATCGCTTTTTAAAGCTCGATTAACGGTTATCATACTTGATAACACATATTATACTCTATTTAAACCCTCTCAGTAGAGATAACTTTTAATTAGCAACAAGTCTAATGTGTTTTCCGAAAGAAGAAACGAATTCGTGGCTGTAATTGCATACGGGTGGGAAAACTCCAAATTTTACGCAGATTGGTTTGGTGATAACGACCCGATGATCATAAAGGAACTAAAAGGTCCTATATTAAATGTAGCCAGTTATCAATCCGAACTTGCTCCGATATTATTGGATAAAGTTAGGTACGTTCTGATGGATAAGCATTATGTTGAAAGAATAAAGCGACATTATCGCATGTTCAAGGATGCGATAGAAAAAGAAAATAGAAAGGCGACAGCAATAAAGCCCGACAAAAGAGTCAAAATAGGGAGAAATGACCCCTGTCCCTGTGGAAGTGGTAAGAAGTATAAGAAGTGCTGTATGAAAAAGAAAGAACATTGCTAAAAGATTTTTTTGGAAAAAAATAACGTCAAGGTATTTATATATACAGTACTGTATAAATATGGTGCACAATGTTCATCATTCAACACTATGAGCAAATCCCGTTTGTAAACCCGTCTTTGCTATACGATAGCTTGAGTGCTGAAGACAAGAGCGAGAACAGCGAATCTTACCTGTTGGAATCCCGCGAAGGGAGCGATAAATTGGCAAGGTATTCTATTATAGGCTTCGACCCTGCGTTTAAATTCTCGGTGAAGAACGGCATTTTAACAATGAACTCGTATTCATACGACGATACGGTTCTCGCAGAAAAGATGAAGGATGCCGCTGCAGCTGCTGCGAAAGAACATGAAACTAAATCTTGGAATCCACTGAGCCTAATTGAGGATTTCCTCGGGGATCTCAAAATAGCAGGGAGCATAAAAAAGGAAAGATTTATCGGCGGTTTCGTTGGTTATCTTTCATACGATTACATCCGCTATTTTGTGAATGTCGGAGGGAGCGCAGTGGATACGCTGAAACAGCCGGATTGCGAATTTCTACTCACCAAAAAGAATGTTATCGTGGACCATAAGGCGAAAAAAGCTTTCCTCATATCTAACGAATTTTGTGAATCCCTTCCTTCGGAAAGCAAAGCTTTACCAACAGCTTCTCTTTGGAAAAGAAACAAAAATCATTTAGAAAAGGGAGATTTAGCAAAACAAAATTACCGTTTTAAGGGGTTGTCTTCCGAATTCACGTCAAACATAGAAAAAGAAGAATACGAAAGAAGTGTGAGAATAGCGAAGGAATACATTCGTGCTGGCGATATTCTTCAGGTGGTTCTCTCACAGCGGCTGGAAGCGGATTTTGAGTTGGAGTATGAGGGGAATGAAAGTCAGCGTGCTTTCGACTTTTACAACCGCTTGAGTGCGGTGAACCCATCGCCCTACATGTATTTCCTCGATTTCGGTGACCGTAAGATAGTGGGTGCGAGTCCTGAGATGCTGGTCAGGGTTGAACCTGTTGCGTTGAATAGAAGCAGAAAAGTGGAGAGCTGTCCGATAGCGGGAACAAGACGGCGTGGTGTAACCGAAAAGGAGGATAAGCGGCTGGAGGTGGAGATGCTTAACGATGAGAAGGAACGTGCGGAGCATTTGATGCTTGTGGATTTATCAAGAAACGACGTAGGAAAAGTATCAGAATTCGGGTCGGTAAAAGCGCCGAGGTTTATGTATCCGGAGAAGTATTCGCACGTGCAGCATATAGTAACGGATGTGGTGGGGCAGTTGAGGTCGGACAAAAACGAGTTTGATGCGTTGAAAGCGACATTCCCCGCGGGAACGGTTTCCGGAGCGCCGAAAGTAAGAGCAATGGAGATAATAGAGGAATTAGAGCCAACGAGACGTGGTATCTATGCAGGATGCGTGGGCTATTTCTCCTTTAATCGTTCGATGGACACCGCGATAACGATTCGCACTGCCGTGTTTGAACACGGTAAAGTTTATATACAAGCAGGCGCGGGGATAGTTGCTGATTCTGACCCCGAACGCGAGTATAAGGAGACGCTGAGTAAATGCGCGGGTTTGTTGGAATGCATGGCAATTCCGGGAGGCGAAAACTAA
Source organism: Methanobacteriota archaeon (assembly GCA_034660015.1). Taxonomy (GTDB): domain Archaea; phylum Halobacteriota; class Syntropharchaeia; order Alkanophagales; family Methanospirareceae; genus QEXZ01. The sequence goes on from JAYEII010000073.1 coordinate 6,150, forward strand.
AAAAATGAACATTCTAATCGTGGATAATATAGATTCGTTTGTGTATAACATCGTGCAATACGTGGGGATGCTGGGTGCCGAGCCGATAGTTGTGCAGAATAACGTGAATCTTGGTCATATAGAGAGGATTGTCAGGGAGAGGGAAATAGAGCACATAATAATTTCGCCCGGTCCGAAGACGCCGAGAGATGCAGGTGTTACAAATGAACTGATAGAGCGGTTTAGCAGGGAAACAGAAACTAAAAAGATTTTAGGCGTCTGCTTAGGGCACCAGTGCATAGGTTATGTTTTCGGTGCGAGGATACGAAATGCGCGGGAGATAAGACACGGGAAGGTGAGTCTGGTGACGCATAACGGAGAAAACGTGCTGAAAGGGCTGAAAAATCCTCTTTCTGTGGTGAGGTATCATTCTTTGGTGATTGATGATGGTAATGGTGGTGTTGGGGAATCATTTCCTGATTGTTTAGAAGTAACCGCAAGAAGCTTGGATGATAACGAGATAATGGCGATCAGGCATAAAAACATGGATGTTTATGGTGTGCAGTTCCATCCTGAGTCAATACTGACGGAGGATGGGCTGAAGTTGATACGGAATTTTGTGGATATGTAGTTCATAAAAGAAAACCTATTTCTTTTGGTAAAGCTTTTCTTACTAAGAAGAGGTTTTTAGTAAAGGTTTCTTTTTAAAAGAAAAGTTTAAAAATGCTCGAAAAATACCTCAGCAAAGTTGTAGAAAAAGAGAACCTGGACGCAGAAGAAGCAGAGAACGCGATGCGAGCGATAATGAGCGGAGAAGCGAACAAAATACAAACCGCGGCTTTTTTAGCTTCTTTAAGGATGAAGGGCGAGACAGAAGACGAAATAGCGGCTTTCGCAAGAGTTATGCGAGACATGGCATTAAAAATCAACCCGAAAGTGGAGAAGAGTGTGGACGTATGCGGGACAGGTGGCGATACGATAAAAACATTCAACATCTCTACCACGGCTGCTTTCATCACTGCTTGCGTGGTTCCCGTAGCGAAGCATGGTAATAGGTCGGTAACGTCGAAATGCGGTAGTGCAGACGTAATAGAGGAATTAGGCGTGAATCTGGCTTTGCCCCCTCGCAGAATAGAGGAATGCATAGAGAAAATAGGCATTGGGTTTATGTTCGCACCGCTGCACCATCAAGCGATGAAGAACGTGATGGAAGTGCGTCAGAAGCTGGGGATGAGGACAGTTTTCAATATCCTGGGTCCTTTGACGAATCCTGCAAATGCAACGCATCAGCTCATTGGCGTTTACGATGCCTCAGTTACTGAGAAGATAGCAAAAGTGCTTCGCATTTTAGGACTGAAGAAGGCGCTGGTGGTGCATGGTGAGCCGGGAGTAGATGAGGTTTCAGTATGCGGGAAGACGAAAGTATCACAATTGAGTAACGGAGAGATAAGGACTTATTTCATAAAGCCGGAGGATTTTGGTGTGAAAATGGCTGCGCCAAGCGAAATTGCGGGTGGCGATAGGAAAGAGAGTGCGAAAATATTGAGGGATGTTTTGAGTTGCAAAGAAGAAGGAGCAAAGCGGGATGTTGTTTTACTGAATGTAGCAGCAGCTATTTTCGCGGCTGACGAGGCGAGAAGCATAGGGGATGGTTTTGAAATTGCAAGGGATGTGTTAGAAAGTGGACAGGCGGCAGAGAAGTTGGAGGAGTTTGTCAGGTTTGCGAAGTGAGAGAACTTTTCTTTTAGATTTTGTATAATGTCCCTCGACTTTGCAAAGTTGGCTGAAGCATCGTTCAAAGAGTTACTCATTCAGCTATTTTTGACACTTCCACTATGAACTCTGCATACTCTTCATGCCTTCCAAAAATCGGTCAAACACCTCTTGATTTAGGACACGAGTGATTCTCACGGGCTTATCTACGTATGGGATCACAGTAACAACTCTGTACTTCGCTTCCATGTATTTGCTAAGTTCCTCCTTGTCAATTTCTTGAGTATCTTTAGACCCAAGTCGAAACTCTGAAAGTTGGACATGCAGATACTCAAGGAGTCGAGCACCTTGATCAACTATTGCTTCTGCTTGTGATGGGGGAATGTCTTCGCCATGGATGGCTCTGTTACACAGTTGAATAAGTTCTATAATCGCACCCGACAGTTCCCTTGGTATTACCTCTCTATCTGTTAGTCTCTGGACAAGCTTGCTCGCACTAACCGGACGCTTTAGCCTTTCGGGTATTCCGGCAGCCTCGTATAGCGCCGTGAGTACCTTCTCTAGTTCGATTCTTAGCTTGGCAAGCATGCATTAAATATGCTCACGAAATTGACGCAACTTTTGGATGACCCATCGGCTCGTGTCCACGTGAAACGGATATTGGTGATAGATGGCGGAGGTAATGGCGTAAACACGCTCAGAGCCTTTGACGATAGTGATGAATATTTTATCACCATCCTCGACGAGAACCAGGTAAAGGAGAGAAAATTCAAGCACCTCCGGGAGGAAACGAGGTATAAATACGGAAATGCAAGCCTTGTTGACTGCCAGATTGAATTATTGGATTCATCAGAGAAGAACTACATCTACGAGTGCCGTGCAGTGATTGTGAAGTGGGATAATGGCAGGAAATCGGTCTTAATTACCGATATACCCCGTGATTTATTGGATGCAAGCGAAGTTACAAAGAAATATTTTGACCGCTGGCCGTTGCAGGAAAAACAGTTCAGGGACGGGAAGAGCGGGATAAATATCCATCGAATTGTGGGTTATGGAAAGAAGATAGAGAATTATGACAAAATGGATGAAAAGCACGGCAAAATATGCAAGACAATAACTCAGCTCAAATCGCAACTGAAAGAGCCATTGCTGGAAATAGAAGCGATGGAAGAGCAGCTTGCCTATTTATACCGGCAGGAAAGAACGCTTCGTGAAAAATCACTGATCATTGAAGGGAAAAGAGTTTTGGACGAGGCGGACTCAACTGAATTGCGACAATGTGAAGCACGAATCGCCAGGTGCCTCCGTCAGCAGAAGACGATTGAAAACGAGCACAAAGACGATTTTAAGAGATTAAAGAAGTATTTAAAGGAAGAGAAGCGGATTCGGGATAAGGATAAAGTGTATAGAATCGATACAGAGCTGGACCAGATCATGACATGCTTCAAAATGTCGTTTGTCAAT
>JAYEII010000074.1:0-7417 GCA_034660015.1 Methanobacteriota archaeon
CTCTATATATCTCTGGCGTGTCTATTCCTTCCAAACGCACTCTTTCTCGCAGCGTCACATAAAATCCAAGTTCTATGAGCACATCTATTGTGTCTCCATCCACCACTCGTCCGAGCCTTGCCCTGTACCGGTAACACGGTTCCATTTAAAATACCTCCGCTTAAACACGCCACCCCGCATTAAAATGCGAGGGATCCTTGGGGTATGGCGGGCTTATCAATCTTTCCTTCATCTCTCTTCCGCTTTCAAACAATTTAATCATCTAATTTCTTGTAATTTTTTAATAAAAGGTGTTAACTCTCTTTCAAGTCCCTCTTTTAATTCTTCCTCATTTTTATAAGGGATATAAATATAACTAGTGAGATCAAAGGGCACATTTTTAATTTTTTCCTTTGTTTTATCAAAAAGGAATATTACTTGCTTTCCTAATCCAAACATATGCCCAACTTCAATAAATACGTTGTAGTTAAAAGGACTGAGCGATGCAATACCAAAATCTGATGCCAATGTGAGCTTACATATCTTACAATATCTATCCCCAATATGTGATTCCATTTTAGCATCTAAACACCTAATATTTTTTCTATCTAAATAATTATGGACCATTCGTTCTAAAAATGCGGATACATCGAATTGATACATGAAAAAGGCTTTAAGCTGTTTTTTCTCCCCGATCAGTTCTTGCTTCTCTCTTACATCTAATGCACACATGCCTCCATATAGAGGGCAATTTTTTTCAAATTTGACAATATAACTATCCAAGAATACATACTCACTCCTCATCCTAGTGGTCATATCTAACCTTTCTATTTCGACATTTACCGCTTCTCTGCCATTTTTGCCCCTTTTCACATCTCTCCTTAAAACAATGATCCCATCTACCTTTCCTTCAAGGTAAGAAGACCCCGGGAGTTCTTTAATTGTGATTAGATCTGTATGTGTTTTTCTAGCTAAATCTAATATAGCGTATTCCACATGGTGGCCTACTCTTCCTTCTACGGAGATCATTATGTCGATACCGTCGATGATAAGGATAGAGGGATGCTTTTGAGTTATCATAGTATATAAAACCCTCAACATATCGTGTAAATCCGAATAATAAGTATTATCTTTCGAAGAAAAAATCTCTGCTTCTGAAGCATCAATGATATTTTTCCTCTGTAAAAATTGCTTTGCCCAAGGAAATTCCCGGTATATTGAAAAAGGATCAACTCCCCCCGATAAATAAACTACTGTGCTATTTTTTTTCTTGCTTACATATTCAGAAATAGCCAATGAAAAAGCTGTTTTGGCCGATCCTGGATCACCTTTGATTAGAAGAGTTTTACATTCAGACCCAACACAAAAAAATTTGAGCACATCCTCGGGGATTTTAGGAAAAGTATTAACCATATCGCTTTCACCTTTTTATCTTTTCAGCTAGATAATAGCCGAGAGAATATATAAGCCACATACCCAGTACTTAAGTACAAGGCCTGCACTTAAGTATGGGTGCGTATGACTCAAACTACCGATATATTTATCATAGACTATAAAAAAGCGTTTCGATTTTTTTCGCCCGCTCATTTTCGAGATGTACACACTACCACCTTAAAAAATTTGGTATAAAGCGTAATGTATCCAGTTTTAAGAGGCTTTTCTTAAAGAAAGATTTATTTTGACTTTTGCACTTTACACTTTTCATTTTTCACTGTTTGTTCAAAATTCCACAGAATTTTGAGCAGATCCTACCACCCTCTCACCTGCAGCAGTTCCTCCTCTCTCAAAGTACTTACTTCAATTCCTTTCATCGGTATTCCCAATCCTTTAGAAATCTCCGCAAGTTTCTTTGCGTCATCAAAGTTGTTCACTGCTTCCACAATTGCATAAGCCATCTTATCCGGCGTTTCAGACTTGAATACCCCGGAACCCACGAAGACCCCATCTGCCCCGAGCTGCATCATGAGTGCCGCATCTGCAGGTGTTGCTACGCCGCCGGCTGCGAAATTCACCACCGGTAATCGCTGCAATTCCGCGATCTCCTGCACCAATTCAAAAGGCACTTTCAGCTCTTTTGCAACGTCCCGCAGCTCTTCCTCGTTCTTTCCTTTTAGCGCTCTTATCTCACCCATAATCAGTTTCATGTGGCGAACTGCTTCCTTCACGTCTCCCGTTCCCGCTTCTCCTTTTGTCCTTATCATCGCCGCGCCTTCTTCTATCCTTCTCAACGCCTCGCCTAACTCGCGAGCACCGCAGACAAAAGGCACGGTAAATTCTCTTTTATCCACGTGATGCGTGTCCACCGGTGTTAGAACCTCCGATTCGTCCACCATGTCAACGCCCAGCGATTCCAGTATTTTCGCCTCCACAGAATGCCCGATGCGACATTTCGCCATTACTGGTATCGTAACCGCCTCAAGGATTTCCGAGACTACCGCAGGGTCAGCCATTCGTGCCACGCCACCGGCTTTTCGGATGTCCGCAGGAACGGCATGCAGCGCCATAACGGCAATGGCACCCGCATCCTCCGCTATTCGCGCCTGTTCTACACTTGTCACGTCCATAATCACGCCCCCTTTTTGCAAGGAAGCGAAACCGCGTTTCAAAAGCTCTGTTCCGTGTCTGAAATTTTCAATTTTTATCTCCATCTTTTTCCCCTATCCCCAAGATTGCATAATGATAATTTATACAACATAGTTATTTAAAATAAACCTTTTCGATTTCCTATTTCCTACCAATGAAAAAATCTGTGTAAATCTGCGTTAATCTGTGTCTAAACCACTATATTTCTAAGCCCCTAAGCCTCTAAACCCCCAAACCGCCAACTATATCTCCGCAACGCCCCTGCACATAAAATAAACCGCAACGTGCTCGGGCACCGAAACCACTTCGCCTTGCTCTACCTTATATGTTTCGCCTTTCAGCTTTATTGCCGAATTCCGACTGACGGTTATTTCTACCGGCGAATCACCAAATACAACCGCATCGTCCAGCGGATTAAACGCCGTAAATGTTTCAATTCTTAGCGGTTTCACTTCCAGACTTGACTTGCCATGTAACGAATTAGGCAGCCGGATAAGCCGTTTTATATCTGATGTGACGGGTTCATCCACCCTATCTGCGGACTTTACGCGGACGGTTTTCGTTACCGCTTTTGTTATTCCTTCCCATATCTGCTTACCGAACCGCGGGATTTGACCCTTTTCTATTCGCTCCATCACGGTATCGTCCTTTGCGATTTTTATTATGTTTCTCGCATTTTTATCTTTTAGCTCCCCTATCTGTTTCAATTTTTCTATTGCCTTCTTTTCTTCCATTTCCGCTATTTCATGAAGTAAATCTATTAACCCCTTAAGTAGTCGTTTGCCCCACCCTTCGGGTACCAACCTCAAGTCTTCTCTTCCACGCATTTTACCACTATGCGCCTCTTGCGTGTCTATAAAACCCTTCATATCGAGCCCGGTGCCCATTACATAATCCACTATCTCCCTTCTTTCCCGGCTCCCCAGCCCTCGCACCTCTTCGGTCCCTATATGTATGTGATAGCCTCGTGACCCGGAAAAAACAAGTTCTATATCCCGCTCGTGAAATCCGAAATCGTCAAGCATAAAGTCAATCAGTTTCTCTGTTTCTTTTTTCACCTGCACCAGCAAATCCTCATAAGAATACTGCTCGAGCTCTGTCTCGCTCACAATGTGGTCAGCATCAAGGTCAAAAATCAGGTCAGCGCCAAGCCAGCCCTTATTTGCCATATCTGCTGCGGGATATTTGTAAATAGCCGCGGAATGATACGCATGAGCAGGCGCGTTCTCCCTGAGGTAATTCACTAACTCTTTCTCCGTGGCAAAGGATTTGTGCCGCCTCATCACGAGCTTCCCCGGGAAGTAGTGGTCTAAAAAGACGAATCCCCATTCGCGCATCCAGAAATCTTTCGGTATGCTTATCCTCGCACGGCTGTAATACTCTTCAAATTTTGTCCGCACGAATAGTTTTGTTTTTTCGTTCATTTCCCTCTTGTGGTATATAAAGTATAATTTTTGCCACAGAGGACACCGAGAGCACAGAGTATTTACCCTCTGTGTCCTCTGTGGTCTCTGTGGCTATCATTTTTGAATATTTCTTATGAATGGAATAAAAAAAAATGCCTTTCAATTTACCTTAGCCAATTCTCAACACTTAGACCCTGAATTTTATCAAAGTCGCCATCATCTGAGACAAGAGTGAAGTTTCGTGTATCTATTATCGCTGCTATCAATATATCCGCGTCCCCAATAAGTTCCCCTTTCCGCTGTAATTCTGCGTAGATTTCCGCTGCCCTATCAAAAATAGATTGATTATCTAATAATACTAAACCGTATTCTTTGCACAGTTGGTCAAAAAATTGTAATTGTTTTCTGGCATCTTTAGCCAAAAGTCCTCGTTTAATCTCATAATAACTAATCCCGTTTATAAAAATATCATCTCCCGTTAAAATAGCTTCCTGGGCTCTCCTCTTTACCTTTTCGTTGTTCTTCATGATAGCGGTGATAATATTTGTATCAAATATGTATCTCATTTGAAAAGGGGTCTCCGTTTTACTGCCGCCTCAAAAGCTTCGAGCTGTTCAGGAGTTAGCTCGTCCAATATCCCGGACATTGCTTCCAATGCAATGATTTTTCTTATTCTCTCGGTAAGCACATCTTCAGAAATTGATATTCGTTCAAGTGGTAATTTGTCTAACAGATCAGATAAAGACTCAAAAAGCTTGTTTTTATCCACTCTTTTGAAGATGTCCTCTTCACTAATTAACTTATCTATCAATTCGGACATCTGTTTTAACAGTTCGTCCCTTTTTCTCCCTCTTCTATAAGATTCTTCAGTGTGAAATGGATATTTCACAATTTCTATATCCCGATATGTTGGCTCATATGCCATCACTCAAACCCCCTTTACATGATTATCTATCAGCACCATATAATTTATATAACGCAATAGTTATAAATAAAATCCTTCTGCTTTTTCACCGTAATATAAAGAGGAAAAAGGAAAAAGAAACATGATAACCATCGTAATCCCGAAGGGCAGTTTAGAGGCTCAAACGCTGCTGCTGTTCAAACAGGCAGACCTGGAAATAAAAGTAACAAACAGGGAATACAACCCGGGCATCGAAGACACGCGGATAGAGCGTGTGAAGATATTAAGACCGCAGGAAATCCCGGAATACGTTGAAAAGGGGTATTTTGACCTCGGCATCACCGGCAGAGATTGGATTGCGGAAAGAGGCGCGGATGTAGTGGAGATAGCGGATTTGAGCTACAGTAAAATGGCAGAAAAAGAAGGCGCTGTAAAAATTGTCCTGGCTGTGCCTGCAGACCGAGCGGACATAAACGAAGCGAAGGACGTGCCACCGCAAAGTAAAATAAGCACTGAATATCCCAAGCTTACAAAATCGTTCTTTGGCAACCTTGGCATTCCTGTGCAGATATTTTTCTCCTACGGCGCTACCGAAGCGAAGGATATGATGGATGCTATTGTCGAACTCACGGAAACCGGGGAAACGCTGCGAAAAAACAACTGGCGGATTATACACACGATACTGGAATCGCACACGAAGTTAATAGCGAATAAGGATTCGTGGAACGACTCGAGCAAGAGGGCGGAGATAGAGGAGATAAAGACGCTTCTTTCCGGTGTGATAGAAGCACGAGGAAAGGTATTGCTCAGCATGAACGTTGCGGAGACTAAATTGAAGGAAGTAATGTCTGCACTCCCGGCGATGAAAAAGCCGACGATTTCACAACTTTACGAACAGGATTATTACGCGGTTGAAACGGTAGTGAGCAAACGTGAGGTGAACGTTTTAATACCGAAATTGAAAAGTATGGGTGCAGAGGACATTATTGAGATGAATATAACCAAGATAGTGCGGTGAGTATATAACCTCTCTTGGCACTGTCTAAAAATATAGTGATTTATCACCGCGGAGAGCGCCGAGACCACAGAGTTTTAGGATTGTTTCAATATTTGCTTATGTTTTCTGGTGCCTCTGCGTTCTCTGTGTGCTCTGCGGTGAAATTTAAGGATATGGCAATTTCACTGGAAAATTTGACAGTGCCACCTTTCTTAAGGTTCAGGTTCTGATTCCGACAACTGGTTCATCAGCACAAAAAACTCCTCTGCCGCTTTATCCAGCGTTCCGTCATGATTCTCTATTATTTTCACCGATGCCCCGGTAAGACACGCATACGCCATTGACGTCACACGGTTCATAAACTGATGCTCTTCTATACTGCTTTCTGCCTCTACGTCTCTTTCCCTTGTTTTGTCCTTCTGCCTCCGTGCAGCTATTTCTTCAGCGGTGGCTTCTATCAGCACGAACTGGTCTGGCTTCAGTTCTCGCAATACATGCTCGGGCAATCCCGGAAGGTAACCCAACGGCGTTTTTATCGTGCAGTGCGTGTCTACAATAAAATTCGCGCTTTCGCTCATCTTTGATATTTTTTTACACGCCTGCATCTGTATCTCACGCTGTTTTTCGCCCGGTAACGTTCTCATCTCATCTCTATTCGCCACCAATCCGTTTTCCAGTGCCGTTTCATACATTACATCGCCATAATTCATGGACTTGAACACGATGCTTTCTTCTCCCCCTTTCAGTTTTAAATTTAACGCCTCTTCTACCACTGTTGACGACCCCGACCCCGGCATTCCTGTTACGACAATTAAAACCATTTTAATTCTCCTCCTCGTTTACTCACCCATTTAGTACTAACCAATGTGTTATACATTCTCTGATAAAAACCATTCTGAAAGTATTATAAGATTCGTTCTACCCCACTCTTTCTTCTTGATAAGTTTCCTCCTTTCGAGAGACCGAAGGATAGCGGTCAATGACGACTTTGGGATCTCCGTTTCGTATCGGATGTCCACCTGGAACATCTCCCCTCCGTGCTTGATTAACGCATTTACAACCGCTCGCTCCCTATCCGTCAGCGTCTCCATCACCCGTGCCATTTCGCTGGTGATTGCGATTCCGCCTTTTTCAGTTCTTGGTGCTTCTGTGTGCTCGGTGCTGCCTGTGTCGGTATTGGTGTTGCTGCCGATATTCTGTTTGGCATCTTTTACCCCTTTTATCTTCATGATAGCGATGATAAGCGCCAGCACCAGAGCCAAAACCGAGAGGCCGACGATAGGAATCAAATACTTAGAACTAACGCCCGACCAGAAGCCACCATCTGCTCCACCCGTTTCCTTAAGCGGTTGCTGGTATTCAATTGAGGTCGTAGGCGTTTCAACGTCATAGCCTTGAATATCTACAACAAACGAGTTGTTAGACGACATCACAAAATAGTCCAGCCCGTGAGAACACTCGATTTTTGCCAATCGCACATTGCCGGGCAAATAAAACGTTGTATGATATTCCGCATAACAATTGTTAGTTGTGAAATTCATCACCCAC
>JAYEII010000074.1:7517-9297 GCA_034660015.1 Methanobacteriota archaeon
ACCGTCTCAAAATCCACGTCCATCGCTTCTACTTCCCTCCCATTTGGTAAACGCACTTTCAATTTTTCCTTCACCCTTTTAATTTTTAGTTCTTTGTTCTATATATAAGTTGACATTGTCAGATTAACCGCAGAGTTCACGGAGAACGCAGAGGATGTAAGGGACAATGTTTTCAAATCCTGAATTTACATATTTTCTCTGCGAACTCCGCGTTCTCTGCGGTGCTTTGAAATGTGACATCATCAAGCTACCTACTGCTTTTCAAGTACTGCGATGTACCTACTTAAACTTTTATGAACCCTGTATTTGCACCTGTCAAGAATACGGAAGCCGTACTCACGGGAAAGCGAATAAATAGAATCGGAATTAGAAATGACAACCACTTTCCCTCGCTTTTTAAGCACACGGTGGAATTCCGCCAGAGCATTTCGATATAGATTTTCGCGGAACAGCGAGCGTGATTCTACCGTAAGGTATCCTACGCCCGATACAAGAGATGACCGGCCATAGGGCGGGTCCGTCACGATGGCATCAACGCTATCATCACGTAATGGCATTTTAGAGGCATCTCCTACAACCAGATTAGCGTCCAGCCCATAAAACCGCAAGTTCGCTTCAGCACCTCTCGCCATCTTTTTCTGTATGTCTATGCCCACCAACGTCGTCGCGCCCCCGATCAGCCCAGCTTCTATTAATATGCCACCCGTGCCACAAAAGGGGTCAAGCAGAACCCCTCCGCCCTCTTTTATCTCACTGAGATTAATGAGAGCACGGGCAATTTTTGGCGTTATAACACCGGGCAAAAAGAAAGGTCTTAAATGCGGTCTTCTGCCACCAAATTGTTTCTTATCCGTTGAATGCACGAGCAAACATAAAAAACACGTGTTTTTTGCGAACAGAAGAACGAATGTTTTAGCGGGATTCGTGAGGTCCACTTCATATCCTTTGCGTTTTATGATTTTACCTGCTTTTCGCTCTAAATCCCTTTTCGATGACAGCGGTCGTTTCCCTCTGGACAGAAACAGAGATGGCGTGTCTTTTTGTTTAACACGCACACGCACGGCAAATGTACGCTCTTGTTTCATAATGCCGTGTATATCCGCATTTTTAATGAGTGCCAATATTTCCTCCTCCGCTTTCTCGGGTTTTGGCTTGCTCTCACCACGTATTTCGTATATGTAGTGCGTCATTCCCAGCCGCTTGGACAGGACGTTGAATGTTTTACCACCTGGCGAGAGTTGTACGTCAATCACCAGTATTCCATCCGAGAACGTTTTCTCCGCATACGGGATGTTTAAGGCACGCAAACATGCTAAAACCTCTGATTTCGGTAGTGTTTCATGCTCCCCAGATAGTTCAAAAGCGAGTTGCATTTGGATTAATCTTTTATTAAAATTATAAAAAAGAAATTTACTGTGTTTCAAACATAAACTGATGGAAAAGAAGATCAGACTATCTACACCGTTGGAAGAGGAAGAAATAAGGAAGTTGCAGTTGGGTGACGTTGTGTATCTCAGTGGTGACGTATATACTGCGCGGGACAAGGCACACCATAGAATCGTAGAATATGAAAAGAGTGGAGAGGAAATACCCGTTAAGAAGGGTGCTGTGATTTACCATTGCGGGCCGCTCGTGCGGAGGCAGAGGAGCATAGACCGAGGCGAATGGGAAATAGTAGCTGCGGGTCCCACCACCAGTGCGAGAATGGACGCTGTAACACCCGCGGTAATAGAAAAGCTGCGGATTCGTGCCATAATAGGAAAAGGCGGGATGGGCATTC
>JAYEII010000075.1:0-8667 GCA_034660015.1 Methanobacteriota archaeon
TGTAGGCAGTATCGGAGAAAATGTAGGGGTGTTCGGCTGTGTTACATCGTAACAGTGGATTAAAATAGAAACAGAGGTGATGATGGGAGGTTTAACTGATACAGGAAACTACCCTGGATTTTAGAGTTTAGAAGGGATATTGAAGAACATCGTGGGCTTTGACTTGAATCCCTTAGCGGTGCTGGCAGCGAGAACAAACTATCTCATCGCTCTGGGTAAGCTGATAAAATATAAGCGAGAGGAGATAGAGATTCCAGTTTATTTTGCGGATTCTATTCTCGTTGAGAGAAAGCAAACGCTTTACGGTAGTTACGCATACAGCTTAAAAACAGAAGCAGGCGAGTTTCAAATACCGATAGGCGTGGCTAAGAAAGGGTTGTTGCCAAAAGTGCTTGCAGTTGTGGAGGATTGCGTGAAGAGCGGATTTTCAGAGGACGAATTTGAAGAAAGGTTGAAGAAGGAGAGTTTGAGAGCAGGGGCGAAGTTAAACAAGAACGAGATTTATATTTTGGATGGGCTTTTTCACAAACTCGCAGAACTGGAAGAAGAAGGTAAAAACAGGATATGGACAAGGATTCTCAAAAATTCTTTTGCTCCTTTGCTCCAAGGTAAGTTCGACTTCTTGGCAGGGAATCCGCCGTGGGTGAATTGGGAGAGCTTGCCTGAGAATTACAGAAATGGAACGAAAGAGATGTGGGGGGATTATAAACTCTTCACTTTGAGTGGCATGGAAGCGAGACTTGGAGGGGGTAAAAAGGACATTTCTATTCTTTTTACTTATAGATGCCTGGACAGATATTTGAAGGACGGGGGTAATTTTGCTTTTTTGATAACACAAGCGGTATTCAAGACGAAAGGAGCGGGAGAGGGATTTAGAAGATTCAAGATAAAAGATGCCCCATTAGAAGTAGTAAAAGTGCATGATTTGGTGGAAATAAAACCTTTTGAGGGTGCAAGCAACAGAACAGCGGCGTTTTTCATGAAAAAGAAAGGAGAGACGAAATACCCTGTGAGGTATGTGTTGTGGAGAAGGAAGAGAGGAGAGAGAATAGACCAGAAGGATAGTTTAGAAGAGGCATCAAGAAAGAGCAGCAGAATAGAACTCCTCGCTTTTCCTTCGGATGAAAAGAACAAGTTGTCTCCATGGCTAACACTGCCAGAAAAAGCTTTTAATGCCGTTAATAAGATAAAAGGAAAAGGTTATTATCGTGCCTATACGGGGATTTACAGCGGAGGAGCAAATGCGGTTTACTGGTTGAATATTTTGGGTGTTGCATCAAAAAGGAAAGAGAAAATAGAGATTCCTGCTCACGTGCGGAATGTTTTTGGCATTGAGATGGGTGAGGAGATAGAAATAAAGGAAATTGTCGTGGATAACATAACGGAAGGAACGAAGAAAGGTGTTAAAAAGATTAAACCTCCGGTTGCGATAGAGGATTTTTTTATCTTCCCGCTAATAAAAACACGACATCTTAAGAAATGGAAATTAAATGGCTATATTTACACATTGCAGATGCAAGACCCGAAGAAGAGGATAGGCTATGACGAGAGATGGGTGAAAGTCAATTTTCCGAAGACTTATGGTTATCTCAAGGGTTTTGAGGAAATACTCAAAGAGAGGGCTGCTTACAAGAAATACTTAGAGAAAGCACCTTTTTACAGCATGTACGACCTCGGCAAATACACATTTAGCCCATACAAAGTTGTATGGAACCAATTTGGCACAAAATTGAAGGCTTGTGTGATTAGTTCTATTCATGATGAGTTCTTAGGAGAAAAGATGATACTGCCAGAGCATCATTTGGGGTTCATTACGACTGAGGATGAGAACGAGGCGCATTTTATTTGTGCTGTGCTAAATTCAAGTGTGGTTGACCTCGTAATAAGAAACGTCTCTGGGAGCCCTATAAACTTTGGCACACCAAAGATTGTTGAGAACACAATAAAAATACCGAAATTTGATGCGAATAACGAGAATCATTCTAAATTGGCGGAGCTTTCAGAGAAGGCGCATGAAATTGCACTGAAGGAAGAAGCGGCTGAGTTGAGAGAGGTAGAGGAGGAGATTGACAGGAAAATGGCGAACCTTTTCGGGTTGAGTGAGAAAGAAGTAGGGGAAGTGAAGGAGGCGTTAAGGGTTGTTTATGGTGAAGGTGAGGAGGTTGAAGAGGAAGCAGGTAAAGAGCGAACTTGAGAAACTCACAATCAGAGATGAGAAAAGAATAAGATTAACACCGCCTTTTGTATATTTATTGCCAGTAGTTTGGGAAGTGTATTATGAGCGAAGAACAAAACGAAAAGGCACCACAATCAAATGAAACAGGGAGTTTTAGATTTGCAGTAACCTCACTTGCAGCTCTTGGGACTATTTTATATGTAGTATATAATTATTTACAAACCACGCCTATTGATCCCAATTGGCATGCAATTATTTGTGTATTTATTTCTGTCGCGCTTATTTTAGTTGGTGGTTTCCTTGCATACATTCTGATTAAAGGATATTCTTTGGAAGTGCAAAATTTAACTCAAAAAGATTATCTGCCTAACTTGGCTTCCAGCATCTATTTGCTGAGTTTTTTGATATTCATAATGTTATTAGCATATCTCCTTTGCGTTTTTGCCTTGATAATTCTAAAAATTGAAATTACCGAGTTAAATTCTATAGCCATAATGCTCATCACTATTGCGGCAGGTATCGTTTTCACTTTTCCCTTTTTAAGAAAAAAACCAATTTTGATAGTTCCATTCGTGTCTTGTGTTTTTATTATAGTGTGCCTTTTTTTATTAAATGTTTATCCAAGTGTTGTAGATTTCCCAGCATTACAAGGCCACATTATCGTGGATATGGAGAGTATTTATTACAAGAATGATGCGCCGATTCCTGTGCTGATTCACGTAACCGGTCCAAATACTGGTTTATCAATATACTTAGTCGAAGAAAAATCTGATCATAATTTAGATAAGATAGACAGAATTAACTATTTAGAGCCAGAATGCAATATCGATAAAACAGTATCCAGCGAGAAATCAACATTAATTGGTAATGCGTTGAATTATGGAACATACTCAGTTTTTATCAACACCACTAATTTAACTGCAGGATATCACGAATTGCGCTGTGAGCGCCAAGTCTCTGAAAAGAAAACGTACGGCGCACGAGGTTTCTATTTGTTAAACAGCAGTCAGCAGTCCTGTATAAAGGAATAACCATCTCATGATTTACTATGTTCATCAGACGCTAGAGATTGCCAATAGCTTTTTTTTTTTGAGTGGAGTAGATGCCATAGGGAATCTTTTCCTAACTCGGAGAAGGGTTTTTGCATTCTTCACGAAGATTGAGATTGTAAAGATGAAGAAGAAACCAAGGAGAGTTTTATCAAATCGTCACCGTGAGGGAATCAGTGGGGAGAAAAGAGTTTTTAAATATTCTCTTCGCTTTCTCAAGTTCTTCTTTCACTTTCTTGTTCCTATATATATGAACCAATGCAAGTGATTTAGAGTGTGAGCGAAAAGCGAGTTCAGCAGCTTTAACTGCTGAAGAATGACCTGAGAAACCTTCGCAGTATGCTTCCGCGATTAAGATGTCGGAATTTCTCGCAATCGAGACCGTATCATCGGTTGGAGCGCCATCAGAAGCATAAGTCAATTTTTTACCGGTTTTTGGATTTGAAATTGCAACTGAGTAGCATTCGATTGAGTGTGCGGTCTGAGCGAATTCGAACTCGTAATCTTCATATTTTGTGCATCCGTCCAAATCCGGGATTTCAAAGGTCTCGAGCTCAAAATGAAGGTCTTCAAAACTCTTCTCGTATGAAAGTTCCAGTAAATCAGCTATTTTCTCTCTGAGACCCGAAGGACCGAATATTTTCAGCTTTTCCTCTCTCTCTTCTTCACGAGAAGCGAGTAAGAGCGCAGGTAAACCAAGAGTATGGTCACCATGAAAATGACTCAAGAAAACGAGTTCGATTTCTTTCAAGTTTTGATTGAGTTTTCGCAATTGAAGTAAGGTGTGAGGTCCGCAATCGAGCAATATTTTCCCATCAACTAAGATAGAGGTGTTCGCAAACTGCCCGAAGGCTTCACCTACGCCAAGAAATGTTATTTTCAATTTTTCCATTATTTCTTTCGATTTCAATGAATTTACTAATTTCAATATCCCTTATCTTATTATATTATCCCCCAGAGTATTAAAAAGATGCACAACAAATAAAAATGAACCCCATCCGAACCACCAAAAGCATCTCCCCGGTATGCTATTGCATCATAGATGCGAAGCTGTACGAAGAGAACGGTGCAGTTTACATGGCGAAGAACTGTGCGGAACACGGCACTTTTAAAGACCTATGCTGGTCAGATTATCGCCTGTACAAACAATTTGAAGCGAAAGACATCGAAGAAGCAGGGGAAACATTACTATTTGTGAGGATGTATGATATGATTCACTGAAATGAATACACAATAGAAACCTTAACTCCGCACCTTTTTGGGGAACATATATAATCCAAGTGCCTCATCCAGGTCCAACACCTTCTTTGGAACCTCAGTGATCATGCCACGCTCACGCATTTCAAGAGGATAGGCGTGTATCGTAATAACGGCTATTTAAGATGGAAAGGTATACGATGGTGTGAGCCTTTCCCGTTAATAATATAATAAATACTCAAAAGCCTCTTATTGAACTATGCTCACAGACCTGAAAAACACGGACGTCAAGGAACTCTCAGAGGTTTACGATTCTGAAAACAGGGATTCGTTTATCAGCCTTTATCTGGATATGGATAGCATGGACAATAAATTCGTTGGAAGAAGAAAAAGCACCTGCAAATCCGTACTGAAAGAAGATAAGGAATTGTCAGATAATTTTGAGAAGACAATGCAAATAATAGAGGAACATTTGAATAAAAGCGGCAGAGAAAAAGGGCAGCAAGGACTCGCTATGTTTGCATCAAATATTCATGACTTTTTTAGAGCATACAAATTAGCGATGCCCGTTGAAAACCTGCTGGTTGTGGATACGTCACCGTATATCAGACCTCTTGCAAGATTGGTGGATGAATATGAATCATTCGGGCTTGTTCTTCTGGATAGTCAGCGAGCAAAAATCTATGTCGTTTCCTCAGGCAAAGTTGGATACAAGAAGAAAAAAGCAACGGATATTATAAACAAGCATAAAAAAGGTGGGATGTCACAGGCGCGTTTTCAGCGATTAAGAAAGGGTGCGATTAATCATTTCCTCAAGGATGTCGCAGAGGATGTGGAAAAATTGTTTTCGAAGGATGATGTCGTCAAAATTGTTGTTGCAGGTTCTGGTAATGCGAAAATAATGTTCAAAAATATTCTGCCACCTGATTTAAAATCTAAGATAGTAGATGTAATTGACATGGATTTTGATGAGGCTGAAGATAGGCTTGTTTCGAAGGCTGAGGGAATCGTCTTAGAGGATGAAAAAGAAACAAGCGAGAGAAATGTGAGCAGATTGAGTGCGGAAATACTGAGAAACGGTCTCGCCGTTCATGGCTTAAAAGAAACAATGGAAGCGGTGATGAATGGTCAGATAGAGTTGCTGTTGGTTAGTAAAGGTTATAAAATAAGGGGCTGGATTTGCGAGAAATGTCAGGCTGTTGATTCCGGCGTAAAGGACAGATGTCCGTATTGCGGCAGCAGAACATCGGAGGTTGACGTTATCGAAGAAATCATTGAGTTTGCCGAAAGAACGGGCACAAAAATCGAGTTTGTGGGAGATAATCACGGATTAGATGAACTTGGCGGTGTGGGGGGATTACTGAGGTTTAAGTGAAGCACCCCGCAATAAATTCGGGGACATCCTAAAAACCTTTCGCGCATCCGCCAAGCCCCATATTAGGAACGAAACAATTTTTCTCAATAACTACCCCTTGTCATTTTTTCTGAAGTCTGAAGGAGCTTTAGATGAAATTTTTCCATCGTAATAACCGACTGTTGCTTTCAGTTTGTCGGCATAGTTGTAGATTTCGCTTAATTTATCTATCGGTATCTTTTCTTCTTTTTTGCTTTCATCAAAGAACCCTACATATTTCTTTTTCGTGTCCAAATAGAACCTACAAATCGGCTTTCTAACATTATTGTCCAACAGAACATTACAGTAGCTTCTTGTATCTTTCAAAACAACTCTCTCGGGGTCAATGATTTCATGCAATATCGCACGGACAATGTGAAAACTTTCTATCTCTTCTTCTGTTGTAACAATCCCGGTCTCTTCTTCCCCTCCAAGCTGCTCACCTTTTATATCCTCCTCTCCTGTATTAATAGTTCTTTCTTGTTCCAATGCGGCGTTCAATCTATCACTAATTTTTTCATTGATAAATTGCGTAAAAGCTTGCTGAGTAATCGGTCTAAATTTTTCCAAGGCAGTCTTTGTCATCATCTTAGCATAAACCTGTTTTGCAAGGAATTTAACAAATTCGTCAGAGGGTGAATTAAGCACCTCTCCAAGAATTCTCTTCATTTCTTTCAAATATTTTAGCTCGCTCGCTACTGATACTATTTCTTCAAGTTTAAATGACTCTTTTCTAAAGCGCTTCAATTCTTCTACAAGAGGCTCTTTTATATCGAGCATATCGAGCTCAAGAAATGGCTTAAGATCCATTTTATTCGTTTTTTCAAGATCGCTGTAGAATTTATAAATGATACCATTAGTGAGAATTCCGACTTTTACATTAGTATTCATAAAATACCTATAAAGTTGATCTGCATGCTCCTTTTCCAGATTAGTGTTCGCAGATTTGCATTCAAACAGCATAATCGGCTTTCCATCCTTCATGATAGCATAATCAACTTTTTCCCCCTTCTTTTCACCAACATCACAGGTGAATTCTGGCACAACTTCCTCGGGATTGAAAACATTATACCCAAGAACTTTAATGAATGGCATAACTCGGGCATTCTTTGTCGCCTCTTCCGTTTCTAAACGCGCTGATCGTTTAGAAATCTCACTAGACAATTCTTTTATTTGGTCTATGAAGTCCATATCACATCGCCCCCTACTATATCCCCTTGACAATAATACATTCCCATTATATATATATTACAATTATGAGCAATTTATTCTTTATAAACTTTTTTTTTGTTCCCTTAATTTTTTTAACCTGTTTTTAAAGCCCCAACCACTCCACACCCGAATGAAAATCGGGTGCATCCTTGGCTGTTTAACCAGGCTCATCATAACAACTCCCGGAACTCCCCAATACTTATTTCAGCATCTCTTAAAAGTTTTCTTAATAGTCCTTTGCCAAGCACTTTATGTTTTGGGATCGTTAGTGGCTTTTTACTTTTGTCAGACCTGTGCCACATACGAATATGACTTCCTTTTTGTCTTACTACCTCATAACCCAGCTTTTCAAAACATTTAACTGCTTTTTCTCCAGAAACAACGGGCAATTTGCTCATGTATTTACATCACGGATAAAGACTTATTAAATGGCGTTTACAAAATAGCAGGTAATTTGCCTATATTTCCACCGACACGACATGGTAACTGAACTCTTGGATTGCATCAAGCTGTTCCACTATTTCTTCCTTCTGTTCCTCAACACACATCTCAATCACTTCGTGTATGTTTCTTAACGCTTCGTCCAGTGTTTTTCCCTGCGTATAGCATCCCTGAAGAAGTGGACATTCTACCACAAAAAAACCATCTTCATCCTTCTCCACAAGAACAGGGAGACGGACTTTTTTAGCTCCTGCCATTTTCAATCACCGTTTTAATATTTCTTTCCCTTCTTAAATATTTAATAAATATTATCGCTTCTTTCCAACTTTTAGACTCTTACACTCCTGCACTATATAATGAGTAAAACTGCTGTGTAGATTAAAAAGAAGTAAGGAGAAAAGAGATTGAATGCAAGATACAAGATGCAACCCCTATATCCAGCATCCTGCATCATGGACCCGACAACCTAAAAATCAGTCATCACGCGGAACTGGTCTACCTCTTCCACACCCATCCGCTGGAGGAACGCCCTTGCCGCACCCGTAACATCCTTAGCAGCCGTAATCGCTCGCCCAACCACGAGAATATCCGCCCCCGCCTTCAGCGCTTTTTCTACCTTGTTCACTCTTATGCCACCGGCTACGGCAACGAGCATGTTGTTTCCGCACACTTTTCTTACCTCGCCAATATTACGCCATTCGCTTCCTTTAACCTGTTCCACGTCTATTGCTCTATGCAATTCTACGATGTCCGGCGTCACCTTTAGCTTTTTAAGCACTTTAACGGGGTTTTGCACGTTCAGCGTATCCATCAGAGAAAGAGCACCGACTTTCTTGCACTCTTCTATAAACTTCTCCATTGTGCTTACAGGGGCTAATCCCGAAAAACCGATAACATCCGCGGTGGCATCACCCGCCATCCTCGCCTCTAAGTTTCCCGTATCCAGCGTCTTAAGGTCGGCAAAAACGACCGTCTCTGGTCTCAACTGGTGTATCTTCTGCACCACTTCCACGCCATATCTCTTGATAAGCGGCGTGCCCGCCTCAATTATTATCGCATCACTTTTGGGTAACGCCCTGACAATCCCTTCTACCCTTCTCCAGTCAGGGATGTCCAGCGCAACCTCCAGATATGGCGGCTTCTTCAGGTTATTTATTCTGAATCCTATCATAGCATGTATAGATTTATCTTTCTCTTCT
>JAYEII010000076.1:0-8418 GCA_034660015.1 Methanobacteriota archaeon
TCTATTATCTGCCTTCTCAGCACGCCACAAAAAGTGCAAGGCGCCTGCTCAAATTTTCTTGACACTATTTCATCCAGCGTAAATCCAAACTCACGTTCAAAGGAAAACGTAAAAAGCTCCACGTTCAACTGCTTTGCCATCTTCTCGGCATTCCTCAGCGTTATCGAGCGGAATCCCTTTATCCCTTCGTCCACCGCAATTGCAATGAATTCCAAATCGGTGCGTGGATGAAAAAACCGTTTTAGCATGTACAAAAGAGCTGAGCTGTCTTTCCCTCCGCTTAACGCCACGGCAATCTTATCCCCGCGCTCCACCGCCCGCTGTTTTCTTATCTCCTTCTTCACCTTCTTCTCTACATCATCAATGAAATGCTTTTCGCATAAGTGCAGCCCCGAGTATCTCTGATAGATTATCGCTGGATTTGAACACCTTTTTTTGCTGCATTCAATTGCCATTGTCATGGTCTCGTTCTTATACCGGGTGTGGAAATAGGAAGATAGATAATCGAAACATTTAAATTTAAAGCTATTATTAACTTTGAGTTACTTGTAGAAAAGGAAATGCAAGGAGGATAGAGAATGAAGATTACAGCGATTAAATACTCAGCTACGATACAACGGATATACGAATTGGAATCGCTTGAGGAGATACCCGCATTACAGGAGGAAAATTTTGTGCTCTGGATAGACATTACCGAACCAACAATAGAAGAACTCCCGCCCCTTGGAAGCCTCTTTGGATTCCATCCACTAGCAATCGAAGATAGTGTGCAGGCAGAGGAAAGACCAAAGATGGATGACTACGATTAGTACCTATTCGTCATTGCGAAAACGATAAATGCCGGAGAGGAAAGTATTTCAACCGGGCAATTAAGCATTTTTGTCAGCAAATATATGCTGATAACAATCCACGAGAAGCAACTAAAACGTATAGAAGAGCTAAAAGAAAGAATCCTAAAGAAAAAGCCGTTGATATTAAAGGGAAGGGAAGATTTTTTGCTTTGTCGGATTTTAGATGCTATCGTAGATAATTACATCGCAGTTATAGAAGATTTTGAGGATAAGATGGATGAAATTGATGAAGAGGTCCTCGAAAAACCCACTGGGCAAACCATAGAAAAGGTTAGAATGCTTATACGGCAAATTAGACACATTCACATAATCGTCAGGGGGCAGCGGGATGTGGTGGATAAGTTGGAAAGAAGTGATACGCCACTCATTAAACCCGAAACCCAAATTTACTTCCGGGATGTCTATGACCATACGATTTCTCTGTTGGATTCGATGGAGAATATACGAGAAAATGCAGAGGGGGCACTTGAGGTCTATCACTCATCCTTAGCTAATAAAATGAACGAAATAATGAAGGTGCTGACAATTATCGCAACGATATTTATACCTCTTACATTCATTACGGGAATCTATGGCATGAATTTCCAGGGTGGTGGGACGGATAAGCCCTTAAACATGCCAGAGCTCTATTCACCCTATGGGTATGTCTCTATCATGGTTGTAATGGCGGCTATATCGATATGTATGCTGATATACTTCAACAGAAAAGGATGGTTATAAGGATGATGGATATTAATCTGAAAGAAAGAGAGGATAAAGTCACCAAATATTGCAAAGATTAAGAGAACGAGACTTCCAAATATCGCTGTCTTCTTTGCTATCCGCTTCTTTTCATAAACTTTTGTTATTAACTAAAAGAGTTAAGGCTTATAGGATATTAAGGGTGTAAACAAAAATGAAGTGGTCTTATCGGATTGGCAGTATCGGTGGTATACCTATAAAGCTGCACCTCTCATTTCTTATAATACTACTAATTTTTATCTGGATATTTGCAGTTAACGATTTTAGAATTAAAACTCTTGGCATAATTATCGGTTTTGGAGGCATGAATATTTCAACATGGCTGAAATACCTGTTGGGCGCAATTGCCTCGGTCCTTTTTTTCTCAACCATACTCTTTCATGAACTCAGTCACTCATTCGTGGCAAGGCGCTATGGGACAAAAATACTGAGCATCACCCTGTTCGTACTCGGTGGCGTGGCACAGATGGAAGAGATACCCAAAGAGCCACGAAAGGAAGCAAACGTTTCGGCTGCTGGCCCCGCCTTCAGCCTGAGTATCGGCGCCCTTGCCTATGCTATTTACTACATCTTCGGTCCGGTAAGCCTGACTACGCCCGGAGCGACGTTCAGGGATGCTGCTCTCATAGTCATGGGTATAATCGCATTTTACAATGTGCTACTTGGTCTCTTCAATCTTATTCCGGCTTTTCCCATGGATGGGGGCAGGATACTGCGTGCTTTGTTTGCTACGCGAATGTCATATATAGATGCGACTAAGAAGGCAGTTGCAGTGGGTGAGAGCTTTGCATTTGCCATGGGGATTCTCGGGTTACTAACATTGAATGTGGGAGGACTATGGTTAATATTCATAGCCATCTTCATCTACTTTGGTGCTTCGGGGGAGGAGAAGGCAACGATTATTTCGGTCTCTCTGGAAGGCGTTAAGGCCAGGGATGTTATGACTGCAGTCCCGAATGTTGTCTATGTGCCTCCAGACATGACGCTCACTCAGTTGGTAGATGTAATGTTTAGAACCAAACACATAGGCTATCCGGTGCAAGAAGAGCAGAGTTCTCCGGTACTTGGAGTGATAACCTTTGGAGACGTCCGACAGATACCTGCCTCGAAGCGGGACACTACCAGGGTCGAGGAGGTTATGAAAAGAGAGATAATCACAATCGGGCCGGATACAGACGCCTCCGATGCCCTTAAATTAATGTCCAGCAAAAACATAGGTCGCTTGATTGTTATGGAGGAAGGACAGATGGTAGGCATCATCTCCCGGACCGACCTTATGCGAGCAGTACAGTTCCGAGGCAAAGAATAGAGAAAATCGCAGACATAGATTTATTAAGAGAAAGGGCAGGGGGTAATAGGGAGATTTTTCAAACAGGAAGGGATAAAAGTGGCAGGTATGAAGGAATTTAGCATTAGCACAAAAGAACTGAAATATATAGGGCGGTGGGTCCCCTGGAGCATAGTAATAGGGATAGGAGCTGGGCTGGGTGCAATTGCCTTCTATTTGTTGTTACAAGCTGCAAGTGCTTTTTTCCAGGGGTATGTCTCTGGCTACTATCCCGTGCTGCCAGCAGGTGAATCAGGCATCTTTTCGGTGCCTGCCACTTCATTCCGTTTGTGGGTACTTGCACTGGTTCCTGCGGTCGGCGGGCTTATTGCAGGTTTAATTATATACACATTTGCTCCAGAAGCGGAGGGGCATGGAACAGATGCGGTGATTGATGCATTCCACAAGAAAAACGGGGAGATAAGAAGAAGGGTGCCTCTGGTCAAGACAATCGCATCAGCCATAACCATCGGCTCAGGCGGGAGTGCAGGACGAGAAGGCCCAATTGCACAGATAGGCGGAGGATTTGGTTCTTTTATCGCCTCTCGGTTGAAAATGAGTGATAGGGAGCGGCGGGTAATGATGCTCTGTGGCGCCGCAGCTGGTATCGGAGCTATATTTAAAGCTCCGCTTGGTGGCGCACTGTTCGGAATAGAAGTACTATATAAAAGGGATTTTGAGATGGAATCTATGGTTCCCGCGATTGTTTCTTCCGTGATGGCATACGCCGTATTCTGCTCCTTTCCGCATATCGGATGGGGGCCTATATTCGCACTGCCCTATGATTATACCTTCAATCACCCCTACGAACTGATTTTTTACGCGATATTGGGTGTCGCTTGCGCAGCAGCAGCTATTTTCTATATAAAAGTGTTCTATGGGACGAGGGGTCTCTTCAGGAGATTGAACATTCCAAATCACCTGAAACCCGCTATAGGCGGAGCAATACTCGGGCTTCTTGTGTTACTGGTTGGCTACTTTGAACCAGAAGCATTAGATGGCATTCTTGGTATGGGATATGGCTGCATCCAGTTAGCCATAAACGTAAAATGTGGTCTATTTATATTGCTTGTCGTTGCCATTGCGAGGATATTTGCTACGTCATTTACCATAGGTTCGGGGGGAAGCGGAGGCGTTTTTGGGCCTTCTTTGGTTATAGGTGCCATGTTGGGCGGTCTGTTTGGCTGGCTTTCTCTTTATTTATCTCAGCTCTTCTTTCCCGGCGCAGAGATAATCACAGAAGTGACGTTGTCCGCATTCGTGCTTGTAGGAATGGCAGCTTTTTTCGCGGGTGCTGCGAAGGTCCCCATTGCAGCAATATTAATGATTTCCGAGATGGCGGGCAGTTACAGCCTGCTGGTGCCTTTGATGCTGACATCCGTAGTGGCTTATACGCTCTCCGGCGGCTGGACGATATATGAGAACCAGGAAAAAACGAGGAAAGAATCACCAGCACACAGTAGAGAGTTCAAGGTGGATATTCTGGAAGGCATAAAAGTGAAGGACGCCTATACGAAGGACGCACTCACTATTCATGCAGATAAGACGGTGAAAGAAGCGCTTTACTTTGCCGAGAAGACGGGGCACATGACTTACCCGGTGGTTGATAAGGATGGGAAGATGGTCGGCATAACGACCATAATGGCGTTAGAAAAGCAAAGGGAGGAAGGAGCGGATTACAGGAAGATAGGGTTGATATGCGTAAAGGAGCAGGATGTAATCGTGGCATATCCGGATGAGTTTCTGGAGGACGTTCTGCATAAGATGGACACGTACAATGTAGGGCGATTGCCGGTAATGAAAAAAGAGCGTGAAGAAGGGAAAGGTCCGGAAGAATTAATCGGCATAATAAGCAGGTCAGATATAATAAGGGAGCACTGCCGCAGGTGGTCACGTATTAAGGGGGCGTCTTCTTAAGCTATGGATAAAATAAAAATCTGGTATGACAGCAAAGGCGATTACCTTGAAGGGCACAGTCGAATTTTCTAGTGAAATTGCTATATCCTTAAATTTCACCGCAGAGCACACGGAGAACGCAAAGGCACAAGAAAGAATAATTTTTGATAATCGAACGCAGATGAACGCAGATAATCAGGATTTTAAAGTTAAACGTAAGGCATTTGATAATTTGAGGAAATAGTTTTCTGCGTAAATCTGCGTCTTAAATAGGTAGCAGTTATACTTTATATACCACCAGAAAGCCTAAACAATGATTGGAACAGTCTTAAAACTCTGCGTACTCTGCACTCTCCGCGGTGATAAATCACTAACTTTTTAGACTGTGCCCTTCAGATATTCGCATCAATGATCATCAAGCTTCATTCTCAGCTCCTTCGGCAGAAGATAATAAAACGCTCCTTTTGAAGCATGACGCTTGAATTTTACCGCCGGTGCTTTTGCCTTCACTTGCTTCGCATATATTCTATTGCCACCCACCTTAATTATCTTCCAAACCCGCCCAGCCAGGACAAAAACTTCGTCAATTGGATATTGCACTTCCCCAACAGTTTGCTGTGTGTTACTGTCAATAACTTTCAATGCCTTTGAGTCAGGTATGTTAGAATGAATCTTCCCCCATCCACCCAGGTCCATTAATTTCGTTGATGCACGCCATCCTCCGTTTCCCCCAATTTCTATCCATCCCTGTTCTGCAAGATGCTTAAAAATGTCTTTACGGTCTTCTTCTGAACAGAATTCGTTAAATAGCCCCGAAAAATACTCGTCTCCTAAACCATCGGGGTGGGCATAAAGCGATGAGAACGTTTGCTGCACCACCACGGACAAGTCCGGCAAATAATCCACTTCTTCAACATAGCCCGTAAATGCCACATTTAGCATCTCCTCCAGTAACGCCGCCTCATCTTCAGAATCATACAAAGCAAAAACTCTGTTCTTTTGTGTTCGCCTGTTTCCTCTTCCAATACGCTGGAGTAATGCAGATATGCTCCAGGGGACCTCAGCAAGAACTATTGCATCAATATCTCCGATGTCTATCCCGATCTCTAACGTCATGGTAGCGATGCAAATTCCAAATTGCGATTCTTTCATAAAACCCTCTGCTTCTTCACGAATTGTTTTGCTTAAGCTCCCGTGGTGAACGACAACCCTGTCCCGTCCCCACAAATCTCTCGCTTCTACTGCCACTATTTCTACACTTTTTCTTTTGTTGCAGAAAATTAGCAGCTTCTTGAGTTTTTCGTTTCTCGCATGTTCAAAGACGTCTTTAAGCGACTTGACCAGCGTATATTCGAGTTCACGAGAGCCCTGGGATTTAATAACTTCAAAATCGTTGAAATAGCGGTTCCCTATATCTTTCGGGTCTGCTATGGTTGCGGAAAGAGCATAAATATTAAACGCTGTTTCTGTAATGTACCGGAGTCTTTTCAAAAGCAAGCGAATCTGGTCACCCCTGTATGTATTATCTATAAGATGGATTTCGTCAAGCACAACGGCTCTCAACTCTTTAAATGCTTGAGGATGCCGGCAAATTAGCGAATCGAAGGATTCGGGAGTTGTTATGAGTAAATTCGGTAGCTTTTCAGGATTGAATGAAGGGCTATCGCCGGTTTTTAATGATGAGGAAATGCCTAAATCCTCAAGCTGCTCTTTCAGCCGATACGACACATCGTTAACCAATGCCCTTGTAGGGGAGATATAAAGTATTGCCAGGTTCGCCCAACCGTCACTAAAAAATCTTTCCGCCAGTGGTGCAATAACCGCTTCTGTCTTTCCACTTGCGGCAGGAGACGTAACAACTGCATTTTTTCCCGCTATAACCACGGGTATTGTTTCTATTTGGACCGGTAGGAGTATTCCAAATCTACCAAAAAACGTCATCCATGTTCGTTTAAGCTCTCTTTTCAGTTCTTTGATTGTTTCTCTTGGCACTGTCGATTTTTCTAGTGAAATTGCTAAATCCTTAAAATTCACCGCAGAGCACACGGAGAACGCAAAGGCACCAGGAAACCTAAGCAATGATTGAAACGGTCTTAAAACTCTGCGTGCTCTGCGCTCTCCGCGGTGATAAATCACTGGATTTTTAGATTGTGCCGTTTCTCTATCTGTCATGTCATCTCAACAGTTCTTCTACGCTCCTATCCGGATGAAAGAGAAGGAGGTCAAAAGCTTCTACCGCAGCTTTGATAAAGATGCGAATATTATCTCTTGGAAGCAGTTCGTAGATTCGTGGGAGTAGCTCCTGGTTGATAGGAGAAATATTATATGCCTGTTCATATATCGACGATGCCCTCTCTAACATTTCTCTTAAAAATTTCTCTTCAATACGTTCTATTTTAGTACGTGGTATTGTATTAAATGGCGCTCGTGAGTCTAAAACCGGATGTGGGACGAAGGCAAAAACGGTTTCAACCCCACTGGGGTTCTCCCATAGAAAGGGTAAGCGGCTATAGCCACAATATTGTAACTTCGTTTCATGTCCCCAGTATCCTCCATACATTTTATGCTTATAAAAATTATTCTCATTCACTTCTCTCCTGAGTCGTTCATCATTATTTGTCATTGAAACGAATCCTTTCAAAAAGTTCCATACTTTATTATTCTGGTAATACGAAAACCAGTAGGGTTCAACACTTTCCGCTTCGTCCAATAGGATTACAAAACCATCAAGCCCGCTTATGTTTCTCGCAGCCCAACCAATCCCGCTCAATATATAACAATAAATATTCGCACACGTAGCCTTATCATACATACGAGGATATCCTCCTAAATACTCCCAGCTTGGATACCCTTCTATCCATTCCCAGAGATATTCCTTATCCTCTCCACTTCTTAACTTTCTAATAATTTCACCAAGATACAGATGCTCTTCGAGTCTGTATGAATCCTCCGTTCTCGCTATTGACCTCATAAATTCCCTAAAATCGTATTGATGCCCTTCTTTTTGGAACCGGAAGGAGTTAATAATCGCTTCGTAAATCCTTTTTGGCTTATAGAAAGGCAATTCGTTAGCGCTGAGTTCAACTAACGAAACAGCCCAATTATTTTTTAGTGCTGCTGCATAGATGTGTTCCAACAGATGTGTCTTTCCACTTCCATAGCCCCCGATTAGTACCTGCGATCCTTCTTTTGCCTGGTTTAGCCTGTTTTTAATGCCTTCTATTTCCACATCGCGGCCAAATGTAAATTCCTCTACATGTTCATGGGGAACAATTCCTAACCTAAAGGCTTCAATCATTTGTCTTGCTTTATACTGCTCTTTTGGCATGATGCTGCGATGTTTTAGAACTTCGGGTTTTGACAAAACAGGCGTTTCTGTTAAAAATCGCACTTCTTCTCTTCTTACCCACCTTAAAAGCCCATTATTAAATTTTACACGAAGTTCAAATCCCCTGTATCTGCGCTCAATTACTTCTCCTTTCCCATAAACCTCATGTTCAATCACTTGCGACACTTTTCTGCCCTTTTTTATCGTATATAAAGTAGGACTTCCATCTATTTAAGACACCGATTTACACTGATTTACGTAGATTTAGTTTTAGT
>JAYEII010000077.1:0-5085 GCA_034660015.1 Methanobacteriota archaeon
AAGATATTTTAGCGGTGGAAGAGATATTTGAAAATGCATCAAAAGGTGAAAAAGCAACAGAAGCCGATTTGATGCGCGTGTTTTCTACTTCTGATGTGCGTGAAATAGCGAAGAAGATAGTAAAAGAGGGGGAGGTGCAGCTTACAGCAGGGCAAAGGAAGAAGAAGCTGGAAGAGAAGACGAAAGCGGTGATAAACCGAATTTCTCAAATTTCGATTAATCCAAAGACAAACACGCCTCACCCACCACAAAGAATAGAGATAGCGATGAAAGAGGCAAAAGTGCACATTGACCCGTTTAAGTCCGTGGACGAGCAGGTGAGTGCGGCCGTGAAGGCAATAAGACCGATAATCCCGATAAAAATCGAGGAGATACAGGTAGCAATAAAAGTTCCCGCCGCATATACAGGGCGAATCTACGAACTAAAGAAGAATTATGGAGTAACGAAGGAGGAATGGCAAGCCGATGGCTCGTTCATCGCGCTGGTGCAAGTGCCCGCAGGGATGCGGGATGACCTTTTCTCCTTTTTGAATGCTATCACAAAAGGTGAAGTTCAAACGAGGGTGGTGAAATAAGAAAGAGACATGTATCAAGTTGTGGTTCCAGGGGATTTTCTCTCTGAAGAGACGAAACGTGCAGGAGAGGGGACTTATGTTGAGGAAGGCAAGGTTTATGCATCGCAATATGGCATCGTGAATGTGCGAGGGGAGATAAAAGTAGTACCGCTTTCAGGGAAATATATTCCATCAAACGGGGATGTGATAATAGGTAAAATAACCGAGATTTCATTTCCGTTTTGGATTGTCGACCTCGCCTCTCCTTATGAAGCGCGATTACACGTGTCCGCACTTGCGGGAATAGCGAGGGAGCAAATAGAGTTTGGCAACATGAGCGAATATCTGAATGTAGATGATTTGGTGGTGGTAAAGGTAATGGATGTAAACGTGCTGATGAAGATAGAGTTGGCATTACAAGAAGACTTTGAGCTGAGAAGAGGAGGGCGATTGATAGAAATACCACATACTAAAGTGCCGCGGGTCATAGGCAGGAGTGGTTCGATGATAAAGATGCTAAAGGAGAAATGTAATTGTTTTATATTCATTGCAAAGAATGGCCGTATTTGGATACGGGGTAAAGAGGATGACATGGATCTCGCATCCACAGTGATATTAAAGATTGCGAGGGAATCTCATACCTCAGGTTTAACAGATAGAGTAGCGGAATTTTTAGATTCTTTTAGAAAAGAAAAAGAAAGAGAATTAAGAGGATAAAGAAGAATGAAAGAAGAAATAGAACTCATAAAGGAAGGGAAGCGACTGGATGGAAGAGGTTTTGACGAACTCAGGTCTATAAAGATAGAAGTTGGCGTGTTAAAACGAGCAGATGGGTCATGCTACTTAGAATTAGGCAATAATAAGGTGATAGCTGCGGTATATGGACCGAGGGAGATGCATCCGAGACACGCACAAGATGCGAAAATGGCGGTGGTTAAATTCAGGTATAATATGGCGCCTTTTTCGACGGATGATAGAAAAAGACCGGGACCGGATAGAAGGAGCATAGAGATATCAAAGGTGTGTCGCGAAGCATTTGACCCCGTTATCATGAGAGAGCTTTACCCGAAGATGGGAATAGAGGTCTATGTAGAGCTACTGCAGTCAGATGCAGGA
Organism: Methanobacteriota archaeon; assembly: GCA_034660015.1. Classification (GTDB taxonomy): domain Archaea; phylum Halobacteriota; class Syntropharchaeia; order Alkanophagales; family Methanospirareceae; genus QEXZ01. The sequence goes on from JAYEII010000077.1 coordinate 1,671, forward strand.
ACGAGAACAGCGGGGATAAACGCGGCTTCTATCGCTCTCGCGGATGCCGGGATACCAATGAAGGACCTGGTTTCTTCGATTGCCGTAGGTAAAATAAATGGAGAGGTAGTACTGGATTTAAATGCTGCGGAAGACAATCATGGAGAAGCTGATATGCCGATAGCGATGGTCGCGCGTACAAACATGATAACTGCGCTGCAAATGGATGGGCGCTTGACGAAAGAAGAATTTGGACGAGGGCTGAAGCTTGCGATGGGTGCATGTCATCAGATATATGAACTGCAGCGAACGGCATTAGTCACGCGATATAATCAAAATTACGAAAGCAAAAGGGAGGAGGAATAGAAATGGGACTTGAAATCGTGAATGATGTAAGGACCGATTATGTATGCGACCTGGTGAGAAACGGGAAGAGAGAAGACGGCAGAGGATTTCGCGAATACCGTGATATAAGCGTAGAGCGTGACGTAATAAAACGCGCAGAAGGTTCAGCACGTGTGAAAATAGGAGATACGGAAGTTTTAGTAGGCGTAAAAGTCGAACTGGGCACACCTTTCCCCGATACGCCGGATAAAGGAGTGATAATAACGAATGCGGAGCTTGTTCCGCTGGCGTCACCCAAATTTGAGTCAGGACCGCCGAATGAGAACAGCATACAACTCGCGAGGGTGGTAGACCGTGGCATTCGCGGGTCGGAAACAATAGACCTGGACAAATTATGTATAGAAGAAGGAGAGAAGGTATGGATGGTTTTTATAGATATACACGTGTTGGATGACAACGGTAACCTGGTGGATGCCGCTGCGTTGGGTGCCATTGCTTCTCTTCTGAACCTCCGCATACCTAATGAGCGATATGGCTTAACAGGTGAAAACACACTCCCGATGCGGGATACACCTGTTGCGGTAACGACAGTAGAAATCGAGGGGAATATCTTAGTTGACCCGAGTTTCGATGAGGGAAATGCAGCTGCAAGCAGCGTAACGGTGATTTCAAATGCCGATGGCACGCTATCCGGGATGCAAAAGAGTGGTAGCGGCGGGCTAAAGGAAGCACAGATAGCTGAAATGGTGGAGATAGGGATAGAAAAAGCGGGGGAAATAAGGGGGAAGTATTTGTAGAGATTCTGAAAAGTAACCACAAGATTACACAACACTTTTTCTTTTTTACAAAAAGAAAACCTGTGCTAAAAGAAAAACAAATTATTATGTTCTTTTGGTAAAGCTTTTCTTTCTAAGAAAAGGTTTCTTGTGAAATCTCGTGGTTTACAATTTATTACTGGAATGACTATAGACAGAAGTGTTCACAACGAGTTGGATTAAAGAGATAAATTACGAAAGGTTAATTTAATCAAAAGTTATATTCTTTACTGGTGAAACATCACGGATGTTCAAGACAAATAAATTCATCGTGCGGGAATATTTCAGGAAGATGATAGGGGAGGAAGGGATGAGGATAATGGAGAACGTCCCAGAGGGAGAAATAACCGATGAGGAAATCGCAAGGTTAAGCGATACAAAACTCACTGCCGTAAGAAAGGTTTTATACACGTTGTATGAGAATCGAATAGCCGAATACAGGACGGAACGTGATGATACTAGTGGCTGGATAACATATCTGTGGCACTTCAATTACGACAATATAAAGAAGATAATGGGGGACGAAGCAGATGGAATGCTAACGGGATTAAAGAGCCAGCTAGAAGATGAACGTAAAGGGGTGTTTTACCAGTGCAGTTGTCAGCGTATTTCTTTTGAAGAAGCAGCAGCGAAAGACTTCAGGTGTGACGAATGCAACTCAAATTTCGAATATGTGGATAATCAAGATTTAATAAGTGAGTTAGAAGAGAAGATAGAAGAGATAGAGCAGTGGAAGCGCGAGATAAAGAAAGGATAAGGGGCAACTGCATACCGTTACTGAGGGAAGTTGGATGTGATGAATCGGTCGTGGAGCATTGTATAGCAGTTGCAGAACTCGCGTTGGAAATCGCTCTTGATTATAACCGCCGTGAAAATCGAGCTCGTTCTCGTGGTCATGGTCGTGATAGCGTAAATGAAAAACTGGTTTTCACGGGGGCGTTGCTGCATGACATAGGCAGAGCTCGCTCGCATGGTCTGAATCACGGGTTCGTAGGTGGAGAAATAGCAAAGGAATTGGGGCTGGAGGAGCTCGTGGTAAGAATAATTCAAAGGCACATAGGCGCGGGAATAACAGCGGAGGAGGCAAAGGAAATGGGGCTGCCACCTGTAGATTTCATGCCCGATACGCGCGAAGAGAAGATAGTTGCATGTGCGGATAACCTGATTGACGGAACGAGGAGAACGGGCATAGAAGAAGCAATAGCGGATTTAAAGGCTAAGTTTGGTGAAGCGCACCCTTCTATAAATAGAACGAAGAAGCTGTATGAGGAAGTGATGGGGAGGAGCGGATAGAAAATATTGCAAAATGTAAAAAGGTTAACCACAAGATTATAGGCATTCAAAAAATTATTAACCACCAGATTACACATCGTGGGCTCTGCCCACGTCCCCGCAAACCCTGAAAGGGTTTATTTCACGAGAGAACAATAATAACAGTCCGTTTTCAGTCCCACTTTCTTGTGTTGATCTCGTGAAATCTCGTGGTTTTTCATCGCGACAATACGCTTTCTCTTAGCTTATCTTTTAGTTCCAACTTTTTTATCACGACATTAGAGGGATGTATGGGCCGTGGCACTTCGGATAAATCAGACCTCGCAACGACAACGCCCTCCACTGTTATCCGCTCGCGCTTTAAGTCTACCGTCCTTACCTTTCCTTCTTTACCCTTATCGTCACCCCGAACCACCGTTACCGTATCACCCTTTCTCACAGGGGCATTTCTCTTCGCGTATTTGCCTTGCAGGTCTTCGGAAAGGGGTGCACTCATGAACTTGTGCCTTACATGCAAAGGTGCATTGTATCTTGCTTTCCTTTGTTTTCTCGGTTGTTTAGACTTTTTGGATTTCATTTTTACCACCAATCTCAAACCATCCCGACCTTTGCCTTCACTTTATCGAGACTCGTTTTTATTTCACTAATTTCTACTTTAAGCCATTCAACATCTTCTTCAAGCCTGCCTTCAATAACCTCTCTTGTCTTTTCACTCTCCTCTCGTATCACATTTATCGTTTCGTCTTGTTTCTCCAGCATTCTGTTCTGATTTCCAAGCATCGCATCCTGATTTCCAAGCATCGCATTCTGATTTCCAAGCATCGCATCCTGATTTCCAATCATCATGTCCAGCTTCCCAAGCACCATATCCTGTTTCCCAAGCATTCCCACACCTGCCTGCACTAATTTCGCCGTCTGTGAGACCATAAAGGACTGTCGGAAAGACTCAATACTCCTTACCTTTTCGGTATAGTCTTCCGCTTCTACGGCAAGAACCGAGGCAT
>JAYEII010000077.1:5185-8386 GCA_034660015.1 Methanobacteriota archaeon
CCAAGCATTCCCACACCTGCCTGCACTAATTTCGCCGTCTGTGAGACCATAAAGGACTGTCGGAAAGACTCAATACTCCTTACCTTTTCGGTATAGTCTTCCGCTTCTACGGCAAGAACCGAGGCATCAGGAGGGTAACCCGACTGTACAAAATCCGTGAACCTGTTAATCTTTTCTTCTGGTCCGCCAACCAGGGCAACCAAACGTTGCTCATCGCCCACAACAACATTTCTTGCATCGAAGTTCTCGATAAACAGACTTTCTGCCTCGCTCAGCAGAAATAGTCGGTAACCTACATCGTGAACCTTTCCCTTTATTATTATCTTCTTCGCTTTCATCTCTTTTCAATTATTAAAGTATTGGAATATAAAAGGATGCGTGATTTGTGGGGGCTTATGCGTGAATACGATATTGTCGTGGTAGGCGGCGGTCCAGCGGGATGTATGGCAGCGAAATATGCAGCAAAAGAGGGAGCTTCTACGCTGATTATAGAAGAGCATTCCGCAATAGGCGAGCCCGTTCAGTGTGCAGGGCTTATAAGCAAAAGAGCAATAGAAGAAAGCGAACTGAAAAACACCGGGTCGTTCGTAAACTGCGAGTTGAAAGGGGCAATTGTTCATTCGCAATCGCATGAGCTGAGGATAGAAGTACCATCTCCAGATAAGAGGGCTTTTGCCATAAGGCGGGATATTTTTGATAAGGAATTGGCGAAAGCTGCAATGGACGAAGGTGCGGAGTTAATTTTGAACAGCAAAGTAAAACATGTGAAGAGAGGGGGGGAGAGAGAGGGGGCAAAGCTAACGATACTGGCTGCTGCTGCTACCAATGCAGGTGTAAATCTAGAGGAAAACGAGATAAAGGCAAACGTGGTCATTGGCGCTGATGGCTGGAGAAGCGGAATAGCCAGAATGGCGGGGGTAGGGAAGGGGAATGGGCTAACCGTCACAAAAAACTTCCTGAACTGCGTGCAAATAGAAGGGCAGTATGAAATACACGAGCCCGTTGCAGATATTTTCGTGGGTAGAACCATCGCGCCGGGTTTCTTCGCGTGGGTCATTCCGATTGGCGAAACCACGGCTCGAATCGGTCTTTGCATAGACAAAAGGTTTTCACCGCATCCAAATCCTTTACCGTTTTTAAAAAGAATTTTATCCGAGCACCCTGTCATTGCGAAGAAATACAAAGGCACACAATCAACGTTTACTGCGGGGGCAATCCCCATTCCGACGGAAAGGCGGGAGACCGTAAAAATCGGGGATGGTACAGGAGTACTGCTGGTTGGCGATGCCGCAGCTCAGGTAAAGCCAGTCACAGGCGGAGGCGTGTACTACGGGATGAAGTGCGGTAAGATAGCGGGAGAAGCCGCAGCAAGAGCATGTCTGGAAAGAAACATGGAACTGCTGAACGGATACGAAAAACGGTGGCAGGAGGAAATAGGGGCGGAGATGGCTTTTGGACTGAAGATTCACCGATTACGGTGTGTACTCAGTGATAAGGACTTCGATAGGATGTGTCAGGCATTATCAAAATACGATATGATACAGCGAATAACGAATCGAGGGGATATGGACTATCCTTCCTTCGTGTTCCGTGAGCTGTTAAAGAATCCAAACATCTTCATGTTAATGGCGAAAAGCATCATAAAATATTTATATGCAGAACGAAAGATAAGGTAAATAGATTAAGAAAAGGTAAGTAGAGGGCTTAGACAAAATGGCAAGGATGTATGCAAGGAGAAGGGGAAAATCAGGCTCTACGAGGCCCATTAGCTCCAGCCTGAGGGAGACGGCACCGGAATGGGTGGATACGACAGCGAAAGAAGCGGAGAAAAAAGTGGTTGAGTTATACGAGAGAGGGCATTCGACAAGCGAGATAGGGATACTGCTGAGAGATAACTATGGCGTGCCAAGTGTTGCAGAGGTTACGGGTAAAAAGGCAACGGCGATATTAAAGGAACATGGTATTGCAGGGCAGCTACCTGAAGACCTCCAGAATTTGATGCGAACAGCGTTGAGAATACGAAAACACCTCGGTGTGAATAAGCACGACGTGCATAATAAAAGAGCGCTGCAGTTAGCGGAATCGAAGATAAGAAGGCTTGGGAAGTATTATAGGAAGGAGCATGTGTTACCGGAGGACTGGAAATACAAGCCTGAAATTGCCGAATTTGACCTGAGGGGATAGGGTAAGAATAGAGGTGATAAAAAAATGAAAGGATATGGAGAGATATTGTTGGGGGTTGTGTTAGCAATATTGGGCGTAGCGGGGATATGGCATTTCCGAGCAGAGGTGTTGGCGGTTATATTAGGAGTGATTGGCATAATCGTGCTGATGGTGGGGGCAGTATTTTTGATGATAGGCGTAAGTGACGTGAGAGAAAAGGGAGAAGAAGAGATAGAGATGGGTGCAGTTGCGGAGACTGGAACAGAAGAGGAGGAAAAGAGTGAGTAACATTGGGGACGATTAAACCGACGTATGTAAAGAAGCTGGCGAAACAACTGTTGAAGGAAGTAGCGGAGTGCACTGACGACTTCGAGCTAAATAAGAAATTAGTGGACGAATATACAAACGTAGAGAGCAAAGGTGTAAGAAATAGAATAGCAGGGTACATAACGCATAAAAAGAAAGGTAAAGTGGCGGAGCCCGAGTTAGAGCCCGAGCCGCACATAGATAGCATAAGTTGAAATGTTGAAGATAGAAGGTGTGTATCCGGCGCTTATAACGCCGTTTACAAAGGATGACGAAGTAGATAAGGAAGGACTGAGGAGGCTCGTGGAATATATGATAGAGGGCGGTGTAGCGGGGATAGTCCCATGTGGTACGACCGGCGAATCCGCAACACTATCTCATAAAGAGCATGAGGAAGTGATAGACGTGGTGGTGGACTGCTCAAAAGTGCCGGTGATTGCAGGCACGGGGTCGAACAACACGAAGGAAGCGGTTGAATTCACGAAACATGCGGCAGATGCGGGTGCTGACGCCTGCCTTTTGATTACTCCTTATTACAACAAACCGAACGTAAAAGGTTTGAAGGAACATTTCAAGCGGATTGGCGATTCGGTGGAGATGCCTCTGGTTTTGTATAACATACCTTCGAGAACGGGACAAAATGTGAGTGCAGGGACGATGGTGGAGCTTGCTTCAGAGATTACTAATATAAGAGGAGTGAAGGAGGCTTCAGGTGATTTGAAACAGGTAGGC
>JAYEII010000078.1:0-8347 GCA_034660015.1 Methanobacteriota archaeon
TAGGAGGTCTTCTTACCTCCCAGGAACTTTATGGTTCCTTCAGAAAAGAAACCCCTGTCGAGGATGAGAACTTTTCCGCCGATATCAAGCTCATTGACCGTGTGATACAGCGTTTTTATATCCTTCATACTGCCAGGAAGAGAGCGAATCATTGCCGGCAATCCCGTGTCTGCGCTGCACAGGAGAGCGAGATTGATCTGAGGCACATGTATCTTATCCTTGTTGTAGCCCTTCTCTGCCTGACTGATGCTCATAGAACGCGAGAACATAGAAGTCAGGTCATATACCAGCTGTTTGCTCATATCTGCAAGTTCCTTGAACAGGACATTCTGACCAGCTCGATTTACGCCCACCTCACGTAACACCCGTGAGAGATTCTTTGGATTTAGGTTCGGCTTAGTACCGTCGGCGTTGTATAGTTTCTCCCATGCATCTTTCGCACGTTTTAATGGGACATTGCCAGAAGCACGCACCATAGCAAGAGCACAGATTTCCTCCCAGTGGTCGGGAAAACCCTCTTTCAACACAGGTTTGATGTCCTGCATCATTCTGTGTAGCAGCATCGAATTCCCGTATTCGGTAATATTCCGCGGACCGACAACAGCCCGTTTATTTTGCCCCTTTGGAATAAATCCACGTTCTTTGTCGAGTCTTCCGAGGTATTTTGACACTTTCCGTCCTCTTTTTATCTCTTTATCGTAACGACTAGTTGGAAAGGGTCAATACATAGGTAAGTGTTTCATTTGACAAATAAAGGGTCAATACATAGGTAAGTCATTTGATGACATATCCATTACGCATCCATTGTGATGCATTATGGATGACAAAGAAGAAGAGAGAATTGAAGCAGTAAATCGGTATATTAGGGGTGATAAACCATCAAACATTTGCAGAGACGCGGATAGGTCAGAGAAGTGGCTCTTTACCTGGGTGAAGAGATTCAAAACGGGTGAAGAGGAGTGGTATAGATCCCAATCAAACGCACCTAAAAAACATGGAAGAAAAACGCGCAAAGATATTGAAAGCACAATTGTAAACATCAGAAAAGCTCTAATGGAAGGTAAAGAGCAGGAATCGAAATATCTTGGTGTAGGCGCTGATGCAATTCTGTATAGAATGGTGAAGCAAGGTTTTTCGAAGGATGAGACACCCTCTGCATCAACGATAAAGCGAATTGTGAAGACGCATAGCCTGAAAGTGAATAAGCGGGAGCGCTATAAACGAGTGAAATCCAAAAAGCGATATACGATTCTGAATCCTGCACAGATCGACGAAATGCACCAGATGGACTTCGTGGGTCCAAGATTTATTAAAGGATATGGTGCCGTCTCTTCCCTTAATCTCATCGATGTGGTCTGCAATCGGGTTCACATTGAGCAGTACGACACCAGGAGCATGGATAATATAATCGGCTTTCTTACCCAGTATTGGCGCAATAGTCCGATTCCCAGATATTTACAGCTCGATAACGGGATGTATTTCATCGGGGATTTTAAATACCCACGTAGATTCTGCCGTTTTTTAAGATTCTGCTTGTACGTTGGTGTTGAAGTGGTTTTCATCAATCCTAAGTGCCCATGGATGAACGGGAGCATCGAGAACTTCAATGGATGGTTTGATGAGAAGTTCTGGGCTAAAGAAACATTCACAAGTCTGGAGGACATGCGTGCAAAATCAACGCATTTTGTTGGGCAATATAACGATCTCAGTGCATGGAAGAAAAGAAATAAGTCGTTAGAGCATATAAATCCCACCAGAATACTGAACAATTCTCTAAAAATCCCTCTGGGAAAACTACCACTTACCAAGGGGAAGATACACTTCATCAGAATGGTTGATAATGATGGGACAATCTCTGTCCTTAATGAAGCATTTAAAGTGGGCGAGGAGTTCATCGGGGAATATGTCTGGGCTACTATCTGCTTGGAAAAACAGACGTTGGAGGTATTTTACCGAGCTAAAGACCAGGATACTGTTGTTTTGATCGAAAAATTCGAATACAAGCTAAGTGAAGGGGTCAAAGATCCTAGGCCCGATATCTGTAAAACGTCATAACACTGTACGATGTAAGGACTCAAATTCAAATACACTTACCTAACTATTGACCCAAATTCAACAAATAGACTTACCGAACTATTGACCCTTTCCAACTAGTTGAATGATAGACATAGTTCTTTGACCCTCGTGTTTTGATTTCGAGACACGTTTTACCCTCGTGTCGCTGATTTTCCAACCACTTTCTCGCCCACTCTTTTATACTCCCCATAAAGTTATGAGGGGGTTATATAAATAAAAAGCTTTTCGGTTTTATTCTCTCGTTAAATCATAAACGCATGCTTTATGTTGCAGTTGCTAATTATATGTTCCCCATGGTTTGGCGGAGTTAAGGTTTTAAATAGATTGATTCTCGTAGTGCCCATCCCAATTTCTACTATTTCGCTGTTTGCTTTAATGAAACCGCAAATATTCGAAACTGTTGAAATAACTTTGGCAATCTTTGATTTGTTATTGTTTCTAAGCATATTGATTCTATTCTTACTGATAGACAGCATATATGCTAAGGCAAGACAATAGGATGGAGGAAAAAATGATTACAAGGCATAAAGCAACCCAATAATTAAACCCGGTGATGTAAAACTATCGCATGAAACGTCCTATCCCGATATTGTAGGGTTCAAATCTTCCGACACTGAAGTTATTCTAAAAGACACATGTGCCATCGTATATAAAGGGCGGGAATATCTTTCCACTATGAGCCATATAAGATCAGCCAGAAGTAAGGAAAGGTATTAACTTCAAAATTGATGCTGTTCACGAGCCACGAAAAAATTCGTTCACGTATAATGGATATTATTCCATTCTGTAAAGAGGCGCAATAAAAATAAAGAACAACATGAATCTGCTGTTTCTGCCAGAAAGCAACTGGATAAAATGGCTATTGCATCCAAAAGAGGGGAATAAATCGATAGGTGCGGAGGGTTAAATGTTTAAATGACACAGGGTTTTTAGATATACCGGAGGAAGAAAAAGAGGAAGAAAAATGAAAATCGCATACGTATCAACCTATCTCCCCCAGGAGTGTGGAATAGCCACTTATACAGATTATGTCATTCATGGGCTCCAGAAGGTGAATCCGGGACTGGGGATTAAGGTGGTTGCCGAGAAGGGTGCATCACCACTCAAGCAGGGGAGATTTGAGGTAGTTCCATGCTGGGATAGGAATGGGAATTATGTAGAACCGATCATCAGCAATGTAAAGGACGCAGATATAGTCCATATTCAACATGAATACGGCATTTACGGGTTTGATGACAGATTGCCCACGCTGCTCGAGCGATTGAGGGCATCTGCAAAAAGGACAATAATAACTATCCATTGCATAAGACCAAGCCAATTCTGTGAAAGAGGAGTGATGGACGAGAATTTCGCCGGTAGAATTGCCGAGCTTGCTGACGAGGTTATTGTCCATCTCGATTCGCAGAAGGCGATATTGAAGCGGCTTGGAATACCAGCGGAGAAGATTCATATTATTCCCCATGGCACAGCGCTCAGTAATGTAGATAAGGAGATTTCGCGGAAGCGGCTAAAATTACCAGAAAAAGGCAAGATAATTACTGCATTTGGTTTTGTCAATACCTTTAAAGGTCTGGACGTTTCACTTGAAGTGCTCGGGGAGATAAGGAAAGAAGTCGAAGATGTATATCTATTTATTGCCGGCGGGGTTTCACCTACCGCACCAAAAAAAGTCATGGATTACGTCAAAAATCTCAGAAAGCAAATAAAAGAACTCGACCTTACCGACAAAGTGATATTTCCCAATAAATTCTTTCCAAATGAGGAGATACCATATATATTTGGTGCATCTGATATTGTTTTGTTCACACATTATCACGAAGACAGGTCTGTTTCTGGTGCTATTCATCTCGCAATAGGGGCAAAGAAGCCTGTTATTGCCTATCGGGTACCGAAGTTTGAGGCGGTTAAAAATATTTGTGACGAACTGCTCATACTTCCAAACAACGCATCAGGGATTGCAAATACTGCCGTTCGCATTTTCGAGGACAAAGAATTTGAGCGATATATACTTGATAGAACGGAAAGATACCGGAGAGCAACCTCCTGGCCAGCGACGGTACGCAAGCATTTGAAATTATATAATATAAAGGCGTGTGAGTGATGAGATTAGAGGAGAATAAACTGCAAATATAGAAAACTATATATAGTGCTTTTAATCCATTGCTAATAATATGCGGTGATGAGGAGGTATAAGAATGAAGATCGCGGTGATGACACACTGGAATGACGAAACAGGTGCTGCGGTGCATGCAAAAGCACTGGTGAATGCGTGGCTGGAGATGGGGCATAAAGTGACCGTATTCAGTTTTCTCCGGGAGGAGTTCGGGAAAGATAAATTTACGGGTAAAGACGAGAGTTATGTGATAAGATGCTATGGGAAAAACTCCCTGGACCCAAGACCCATTCTCACATCCGAGTTTGACATCTTTGTAGTGGAGGACTTAAGGGCTCTTCCCGTAGAACAGCTCGCCAAGATATTCCCGATGATTAAAGAGCGAGCACGAACGGTTCATATCGTTCACGAAAATAAGTTACCGAAGGGAGCGTGGTTTTATCAGCTTCCCTGGGATAAAGTGGTTTACTTTGATGAGAGGCAAGATTTCCTGCGGGATGTTTATCCTGATGCGGACTACATTCCATTTCCTTGTTTCCCTATAAGGCATGGGGACAAGTATGAAAGCAGAAAAAGGCTTGGTTTGCCTGAGGATAAGAAAATAATCTTCGCCTTCTGCCAGAGGGAATATCGTCCATACCTGAGATACTTGTGTGAAGAGCTGAAGGCTAAAGCGATTTTATTATTTGTGATTTATCCAGGCTACGAGATGCTTGAGAAAGAGTTGGCACCGCCATGGATGATTGTTCGTGCAGAAGGGGCTTTATCTGATGAGCGGTTTGACGAGTATCTATTTGCTTCGGATGTGGTTATCTTCCATAAATACCATGTTAGATACCCCAGGATTGTCGCCGCTACAATCTTCCAGGCGATGGGTGCTGATTGCCCAATATTTATACCACAGCAATCCGAGTACTTCCAGCCATTGAAGGATGAAATGGTTTATTATAGCGATACGGAGGACCTGTGCCGGAAATTGGTTGCCTTTTGTGAAGATGAGGGGATAGCGAAGCGCGTTATAGAAGCGGAAGAGGTGTACACACATATAAGGTCTGCGAAGAAGATAGCGGAAATATACATAGACGTTTTTACCGAGGTATTGAAAGAGAGGGGGTTATAATGGGATGAAGCTGAGGCGTTACGAAGGCAACCCGATATTGAAGCCCAAGCCAGAGAATGACTGGGAATCGAAAAATGTTTTTAATCCTGCGGTTGTTTACAATAAGGGTTTATTTCACCTCCTTTACAGGGGTATTGGGCGGGATGATATTTCAAGAATAGGGTATGCGGTAAGTATAGATGGCTTCAACTTCTTTCGCTTTGACAAACCAGTTTTCACGCCGAAACTGATATTGGAACCACGGGGGTGTGAGGACCCGCGGGTCGTAAAGCTCGGGAACAGTTATTATATGACTTATACTGCGTATTCTGAGAGTGGGATGCGGGTCGGTTTAGCCACTACAGATAACTTTATACAATGGGAAAGATATGAGATGGAATGGCCGGAGAGGGATGATAAAAATGCCGTCCTCTTCCCTGAGAAGATAGATGGCAAATATGTGATTCTCCATAGACCAATGCATAAAGAGCCCATGGGCATCTGGATTAGTTACACGGATAACTTTGCTGATTGGTATGGGCAGCGAGAAATTATGGCGCCGTCAGAAAGAGGGAATTGGGATAGTGCGAAGATTGGTGCGGGTGCCCCGCCAATAAAGACGGAGAAGGGGTGGTTGCTGATATATCATGGCGTTGACGAGGATAGCGTATATAGATTGGGCGCGGCGATGCTCAGCCTGGACGATCCATCAGAAATATTATACCGCCATCCAGAGCCTATTCTCGAACCAGAGGCGGATTATGAAATACGGGGTGAGGTACCTAATGTTGTATTTGCCTGTGGTGCGTGTGAAGTAAAGGATAAGTACTATGTATATTACGGTGGGGCAGATAGCGTGGTTTGCGTTGCTACGGTGGATAAGGAAGAGATGCTGGGAATCATTTCATTTCCAGGTGGCTTATGAAAAATTATTAACCACAGATTATACAGATTAACACTTGTGGGCTCTGCCCACAGTAGAGTAGGAGGAGGTCTTTCGACCTCCGTCCCCTCATCGAACCGCACGTACGGATTTCCCGTATACGGCTCTCCGATGGCGTTGCCCCATTGCAGGGAGTGAGTAATATCACCATGCAGGGTTCAAGAGCGATGACAATGATTTCAAGCCCAGATTTCTCAGAAATGCATTCAATATACGCCGATTACTGTTGTAGCTCTTTCTTTTCTCTTTAAATGCACGTAACCTCATTCTTGTCCATCCATCGAGTTCCTTGTACAACCAATTGACGTTTGCTATCTTGAAATAGTTTCCCCATCCGATAACAACCGGATTAAGCCCCTGAATTACCATTTCGAGATTAATCGGCAGGTTTCTGCGCGTAGCACGCCTGACTGCTTCCTTGTACTTCCTGACAGCCTCTTTTCGTGGCACTTTATGGCTTACGTAAACGGTAAATCCGAGAAAATCAACGCCCTCTGAAAAGTTCTTTATCTCTGTTTTCTGCGGGTGTAGCGTAAGTTCCAGCTCCTCTAAGATTTCTTTTACGTGAGATATTGCCTCTTCTGCCTCTTCTTCGCTCCCGCAGAGCACCAAGACGTCATCTGCATATCTAACCACCTCAAAGCCGAGTTCTGCCATCCTTTCATCGAAGTAGTGCAGATATATATTGGCTAAAAGAGGAGATATGACACCGCCCTGCGGCGTCCCAATGATGCTCTTCGCCCGTCCCTGTCCCTCTTCCATGACATCCGCCTCAAGAAATGCCCTTATCAGTCTCAAGACTCTGCCGTCACTTATTCGTTCCGCTACCGCATCAATGAGCTTTTTGTGATTCACTGTATCAAAGAAGGCTTTTATGTCCGCATCTACCACCCATTCATGCCCCTCGCCTCTAACCGTTTCTATCTGCTCTATCGCCTGTTTCGCACTCTTTCCCGGTCGGTATCCAAAGCTCGAGTCCATAAACTCCGCCTCAAATATCGGCTCGATGACGTTCTTCAATGCTTGCTGCACTACTCTGTCTCTGATTGTTGGAATGCCCAACGGTCGCTGTTTACCATCTGGCTTTGGTATATACACCCTTTTCACGGGTTTTGGTACATACCTGTCCTGCCGTAGCAGTCGTTGAATCTCATTGAGATTCTGCTCCAGATTACGCTCAAACTCGTCAATAGTCACATCGTCTATTCCGCCTGCTCCTCTGTTCTGCTTCACTTTTTCCCACGCTTCGTTGAGATTCCTCCAGTTCCAGACCTTGTCAATCAAGGAATGCCACTTCCTCTTTTTCTTTCGCTCTTTTCTCACCAACCCCCAACAAGCTGTTTCAATGCACAAACCACCAGCTAAGTCTTTTCGACAACCTGCGTAGCGTCTTTCTCCTGAGTCTACTTTCGCCAAGTTTCTACTTGATTCGTGCATCTATTTCACCCATTGTTCGATTTCGCCAAAGCAGGATTCCTTCGCCTAATCGGTATTTTATCCTCTAGACTGTTACCAGCCGCTCACTGGCACCGACATCATCGCTACTACGAATCCGTCCGACTTCTCGCATCGCATCATTCCGGCTTTCCCATTTAGGTTATACCTTCCTTACCTCAGAGCCTCTGCCATATTCCAGGACACGGTTGAGGACGATACGAGACATCCCCCGGTCACCTACTCCACCTTTCGTCTTCATCCCGACCTTAATCAGACATGCTAACCCCCTATGGTAACATCCCGTCTGTGGAGTCCGCATTTGCATACGGTATGTCCTTCTCCATAGAGGCATAGAACTTCCCCTGTAGGAAGGAGGGTCGTTGTTAGCATATCCCACCTCTGGTTCGCTTTTGCTTCGGGCTGAAGACCGCCTCAGGCTCTTCAGATTCCCCCTCGCGAGGGACACCCTGCCACTGTCGGCTTCTGCACCGATACGGGTAAACAGCACAGGAGGGATTTTAACCCTCTGGCTGATTAGGTTACGAGGCACGCTTCCCGCAAGCCCTGAAAGGGCTTAATGATAAGAATCAACAAACACGGTTAAACTAAAATAAATCTGCGTAAATCCGTGTAAATCTGTGTCTTAAATAGAAGGAAGTTACACTTTATATAAAAAAAT
>JAYEII010000079.1:0-2304 GCA_034660015.1 Methanobacteriota archaeon
TGGTTCTTTCGATTGTGTCGGGATTGTATCCAGCAAGGAGGGCGGCGAGATTGAATCCGCTGGATGCGTTGAGGCAGATATAGAGGACGTCGTTTGTTTAGCTCTTTTTGTAACCACACGATTACACAACACTTTTTCTTTTTTAGGGAATACTAATAAAATATCAAAAAGCTTATATATAGCATTTAATATTATATTATTAAAATAATTAATAAAAAAGAAGATAATAGAAAGTATTTGTATATCCCTAATTGAAATGGGGACGGGGGAAGAAAAAGAAATGGATGCATACTTAGAAGCAAGGTCTCATGAACGTGAGGCGAGAGAGAAAGAAAGGGTGGGGGACTCGGAGGCTGCAATCGAGGGGTGGAAAAGATATGCCGAAGTGAAGGAGAACAAAGGAAGCTACTTTTTGTGTATCTATGGGCATTTCAACGTTGCAAGGATTTGCGACACTGCCCAACGATGGGGTGAAGCGGCGGAACATTTTGAGGGGGCGTCAAAGCTTGCAGAGAAAATCGGCGAGTTCTCTCTTTGGGCTCTGCTTATGAATCTGGCATGCCAGATGCATGAGAAGGAGGGAGACTATGGGGCATGCAAGAACGGTTATGAAACAATCGGCAACTTCTTTTGTACGATGAACAACTTCTTTGAGTCGGCAGATGCGTACGAACACGCTGCGGAGATGATGTTGCTCGCGGGTAAAGATATCACGAACTATGAAGCGCCGATAAAAGCATGGGAAAAGAACCGTGAGTATTGGAAAGAGCAGGGTGAGATGGATGACGCAGAGTGGAGTTTAGAGCGGATAAACATGTATCGAATTATCCAAAATTCAAAATAAACTTCCTTTGGAAAAGAAAGTTTGATCAAAGATTGTATTCTTGCACTTTTCATCTATCGTCTCATCAACGCTTCAAAGTCATCTAAATCATAGACGAGGTAGCCTTTGCTTCGAAGGTCTTTTTTGTCGTCGATGCCAATGCGCCTTGCGATTATTCCATACCGCTCTGTTCTTTCTTTCCTATGCCATTCAACATAAGTGGATTTCTCTTTCAGCTCCGCAATAATTCTTTCACAATTCCTTCTTTTTAATTCGCTCCATTTAAACTCGAAAAAAACGCTCTCCTTTTTCGTTTCATTCAAAACAATCAGGTCAATCTCTTTATCCTTGTGCCACCACTTTCCTATCGTCAGCGGAGAGACTCTCTTCACTCGCATCAAAAATTCTCTCGCTACGTCCTCAAATACAAGACCAAGGTAAGTGTTAAAATCACGTCTCAAGAATTCAGTAACAGGTGCAATTTCTCCTCTCTCGAGATAATCTTGAAAGGGGTAAACATAGCGAAACCAGAAATTGAAGAAATTGTCTTTTATTCGGTAGGAACCTTTACCTTTCAGTCTTGTTTTACCCGTTGCAATAACAGGAAAAGTCTTCTCTACGAGATGCAAGTTTTCCAGGATTGTTAAATATTTAGAAACGATAGATTTGTCAAGTCTTGAGGAATTGCATATCTCGTTGAAAGTCGAACTCCCGGCAGCTATCGTGCGCAGGATACTCATATAGTTGGAGGGGTCTCGCAGTTCCTCCCTCAGCAGAAATTCCGGTTCGAGGTTGAGAAACTCACCCTTTCTTAATATCTTCTCCTCTATGTTCTTTTCTACCGAGACATCGGGGTCAAACTTCACAAGATAGCCCGGGATAGCATCAAGTGCAGAATATACCTTTACTACTTCTTCGACAGAATAGTTGGGGAAAAGTTCAGCGAGTTCAAAGAAATTCAGGGGCTCCACTTTCCACTGTCCCGTTCTTCTCCCATAAAGCGGCGACCGGTAGCCCAGCACTTCTGTTTCCATCATGCCTATGCTGGAGCCACAGAGAATAAGAAATAACTTCGAGAACTTCAATTTATTATCCCAGTGGTCTTGCAGAACAGAGGTCAGCCCTCGAAATCTTTCTATAAGCATTGGGAACTCATCTATGACCAGAACTATCCTTTCTTCTTTCGCTTTCTCGTATAAATATTCAAAGAAGGAATCGAGGGAGGAAAAAGGTCTTGAGAGCAGGAGCTCATCATGGAACATCTTAAATAGAGCCATAGAAAGCCTGTTAAATGTCTCTGCTTCAGATTCTCGCCGAGCGAGGAAATAAATGTGCTTCTTGTTGTGGATGAACCTATTCAAAAGCTCTGTTTTGCCCACCCTGCGTCTCCCGTAGAGCACGATAAACCCGGCTTCCTCACCTTTGAAGTGTCTTTCCAGAAATTCTAATTCCTTTGCCCTATCAACAAATTTTTGATTTTG
>JAYEII010000079.1:2404-8281 GCA_034660015.1 Methanobacteriota archaeon
TATTCAAAAGCTCTGTTTTGCCCACCCTGCGTCTCCCGTAGAGCACGATAAACCCGGCTTCCTCACCTTTGAAGTGTCTTTCCAGAAATTCTAATTCCTTTGCCCTATCAACAAATTTTTGATTTTGAAGCATAAGTATATACTTGTAATTCAACTATATTAAAATTTTAAATTTACCGCTTCCGTGAACTCTGCGGTTAATCTGACAATGTCAAGTTATGTGGGTGTGCACTGCACTCATAAACAACCTCAATTGTTTTTTGCACTTGTATCTTGTATCTTGCATCCCGATTTTAATCATACCAATTTAAAATTTTTGCTAATTTATATATCAATGGCAATCATGAAAAGATATATAGTAAAAAAAAGGCAATAAGATTATTTGAAGATAAGGAGGTCACAAGATATGGGGATGTTTGATACCATTTACTTTGATAAACCATATATATGCCCGGTATGCCAGGGGACGATTGATTCTGTCCAGGTTAAGGCATTTGAGAATATGCTGGAGGATTATCACGTGAAGGATTGTGTTGGTCATGCAGAAGAAATAAAGATAGTAAAGGAAGAGCTGTTCTGTGACAAATGCTCAAAATTTACAGGGAAGAGTGTTTATATTGTTGCAGGTAGGGGGATACTTCTGGGAACGGAGGAGACCTTAGAGGAAGCGAAGAAGCTTTTAAATGATTTGAATCAGGAGAAGCTGGTTTTATGGTACCATGACCTTTATCTGAGATATATCAGCGAGCGAAGGGATAAAGAGTCATACGAAGGGTTTTTGGAAGACCTCCGGGAATGGTATGGAGAAAGGGTGCACGAAAGACCTGAAACCGATACCGAGATTAAACGACAACGATTCCAATTCATCTGGAATTGGAGACATCTTAAGGGTGCTCTGAACCCTGTGGAATCAGTTGAGCGGTTTTTGACTCATAAGAAGATGATGGGTGCATTGGATGAACTCTGGAAAGAAGGTCATGAGATCCTCGATATTTATTATCCTGAGGAGATGAGTCAGGGAGAAGAGAGCTGGTCCGTTGACGTTTATCAGGATGAGCTAAATGAACGCTGTGACTTGAACTGGACATGGACAGTAATAAGCAAGAAGGAGTTAGAACAGGATGGTGAGAAGGAAGAAGAACTGCCAGAGTGGGAAGTGGTAGTTGAAGAGCCGTTCTCAGACGAAGTGGTTTGTAAAGCCATAGAGAAGTGGTTGCGGAATTGGAGATATGAATTTGGCGTGAGAATGGTGGAACTCGAGCAGGCAAGAGGTTCTGGATTGATTAAGGAGCTAAGGGAGAGGAAAGAGGAATCGGAGAAAGGTGAACTGATTCCCATGGAGAGATTAGAGAGAGAATTAGAGGAAGAGGAGATTAAAAGTTCGGCGGAGTTTATAGATGCAAAGGGAGATAAGAGAAAAGTCTTCTACTATGAGGGGTTTTATGGTTCTCTTGTGGCTGATGTTGATTCTGATAGACTGTTAGGCAAGATTGAAGGAATAGATGAAGATGTGGTTTACGAGGGTAGGACGGTAAGGGAATGTGAGCAGAGGTTCAGGGAGGAGGTGTCCCGATACAAAAAGAGATGAAGTAATTGGCTAATTTTAACTTTTCTTTTTTGCTCCTTATACTTACACTATACACTATACTCTCAAACTTTTGCTAACTTCCGATTGAGTCCAGCAAGGCTTTAAACTCAACCTACGATTGCTTCAAAGGAATCGAATCATATTTTTGATATTAATAAAATACTTAATATAACATCAAATATCATATTATTATAAAAATTAATAAAAAAGAAGTATAAAAAGCATTTATATATGCCTGATAGAAATAGAAAGAGGGGGAAGAAAAAGAAATGGATGCATACTTAGAAGCAAGGTCGCATGAACGTGAGGCGAGAGAGAAAGAGAGGGTGGGGAACCCGGAGGCGGCAATCGAGGGGTGGAAAAGATATGCCGAGGTAAAGGAGAATAAAGGAAGCTACTTTTTGTGTATCTATGGGCATTTCAACGTTGCAAGGATTTGCGACAAGGTACAGCGATGGGGGGAAGCGGCGGAATATTTTGAGGCGGCGTCAAAGCATGCAGAGAAAATCGGCGAGTTCTCTCTCTGGGCTCTGCTTATGAATCTGGCATGCCAGATGCATGAGAAGGAGGGAGACTATGAGGCATGCAGGAACGGTTATGAAACAATCGGCAACTTCTTTTGTACGATGAACAACTTCTTTGAATCGGCAGATGCGTACGAACACGCTGCGGAGATGATGTTGCTCGCGGGTAAGGATATCTCGGACTATGAAGCGCCGGTAAAAGCATGGGAAAAGAACCATAAGTATTGGAAAGAGCAGGGTGAGATGGATGACGCAGAATGGAGTTTGAAGAGGATAAGCACGTATAGAATTATCCAAAATTCAAAATAAACTTTTTTGCTTCGCAAAAACCTTTACAAAACTTTTGGAAAAAGTTTTATCAAAAACGCTTCGCAGAAATACGCTTACGCAGTTTTGCTTCGCAAAAACCAGTTGTGAAGATGCAAGTCGAGCCTGTATCCTGCATCATGTATCCGGCACAAGCACTATGCGGTTACTTTCTTCTCAATCAAACTTTAGGAAAGTTTAATCAAAATGCTACGCAATCCGCAAGTCGGACTTCAAACTCTGCCATTTTCTCCATCACGGGAAGCCTCGCTTCGAGCGAATCAAATTCGGCAGCAGCAGCCTTTCTATCCAAGCAGGTATTTTTTCTATCTTTTCCATACCAATATATATTTCGTTGGTAGCTAAACAGATACGATTATTTGTAAACATGATCATGATGCCTAAATCTGTAAAATACAACTATCTCACCTACAACTTCAAAAAATGTTTTGTATATCTCTCCTTGTATCTCATCTTCATAGGGACTCAAATAGTTTTTCCCGTTCTTCTCTATCCTTTACTTCTATGTATTCGCCCCTCCTATATGCTTCCTCACTCTCTTTTACCTCTGCTATAAACTCATCAGAGAACTTCTCTTCAAATTCCATATCCACCAATCGCTCGCATTTTATCAGATGTTCGTACCTCTCTTTAGGGATACATACGGTTTCCATTCTTCTTAACCTCCTTTTTTTATTGTACATAAAGTATATTTTTTGCCACAGAGTACCCAGAGAGCACCGAGTATTTTCACTCCGTGTCCTCTGTGGTCTCTGTGGCTATCATTTTTGAATATTTCTTGTATAATCACCAATTCCGCCATTTCTATCTACTCTAATAATATTGGCAATGTGTGTATAAATAAACTTTTTTGCACGCAAAAACCTTTACAAAACTTTTAAGAAAAGTTTTATCAAAAATGCTTCGCTGAAAACGCTTCGCTATTTCCGTCCACAGTCAGTCCTTCATCTTATCCCGCTCTTCATACCTCGCTCTTTGCTCTTAAAATCCCTTTCTCAACTTGAACAATTGTTTTCTCGTGAAATTAGGGGGCTCTGCCCCGTGTCCCCGCAAGCCCTTTCAGGGCTTATGCACAATCTTGTGGTTTTTAAAAGTGTTACCTATAAAAAAATCGTATTTTCTATTTCGTAAAAAATCGAAAATCATTTTATTAATGAATACAATTATAAAAAATATGTTACTTTTCAGTGACGAAATAAAGTGGGGTGTGAGCGATGGGGAAAGGAAGCAAAAAGCGTGAAATGGATAAAGGTGTCCCTTACGCGGTTCGAATCCCGGAGGGGCGGTGGGGGAAAGAAGAGAAGAAAATCCCCTGAAGAGAGGAGGTAAAAACGTGGAAATAGGTGAAAAGGAGGTAAGAGGAAGTTATTTTGATAGCGCCGAGGAGGGGCGCGAGGATATCAATACAAGGTTTTTTGCCGAAGGCAAAGAGGAACCTTTCTTTAGTAAAGGTTTCTTTCGCAGAAAGAAAAGTTTTAGGAGGTGAAAAAAGAAAAAATGAAAACAAAAACAAAAATAAAACAATTGAAATTGGGAATCGCCGCGATTGTGTGCATCATCGCGATAAGTGCAATGGCAGCGCCAGCAGCCGCAGACTACTCCGGCGACCACCCGCTGACCGTGTATGAGCACGGAGCAATCAATGGCGGTTTGGTGTACGAAACAGTGACGGATGGAAGCAAATACCTGAAACTGTATTCACCGCCGCCAGAGGTAGCGCCAAAACCTGTGCTTTCGCAGGACCTGACGATCACGATTCCGGATTGCGCTGAAGTGAAGACTGCGAGGCTATACAACTACTACACGTGGAGTGACTCTGGCTATAAATATGTGCTAGGGGATCCCGCGGAGGCAATTCTGACTATTAGCGATGGTGTTAACACATGGACGACCGATGTGAACAATACTGTTCCAAATCCAGAGGTTGCGCATTACGTGGACAGGAAGGGCTCAGGGTCATGGGACTATCCCTCTGGAACATTCGCATGGGACGTGACAGACTATGTTACAGCCGGGGGCACCTATACGGCAACGATCGAGAATGCAAAGGATTTAACATATTCGGGGACCTACTGGGACCCCTATGATCCAGGTGAATACTTCTGCACCTATGGCTTCGGTCTCCTCATTGTGTACGAAATGGATGAAGGACCGGATGTCGAATACTGGATCGGTGAGGGATGCGACATGCTGTATGCATCACCGTACTATGGCACTACGCCTGAGATGGCTACAACCCAGGCAGCGTTCGCAAACCCTGCGTTCGAGCTCGAGGATATTGCATCAGCAGACCTGACAGCGGTTGTGAGTGCCAGCGATAAGGGAAGCTGGATTCCACCGAAAAACATAGTTCTCTTCAACGATGTTGAGCTGGACCCGAGCACTGCCGTAAGTAATCGTGCTATCGGCGTAAACAGCTTTGACGTGTTAGACCTGCTGTCAGAAGAGCAGAACATAGCCGAGATTCAGGACAGGGGAGACTATGAGGCGGCACGAAACGCATTCTTGGTGGTTGAATCCCCGGTGCCTGCAAACGTGACGATAGAGCCGGAGACACTGAACTTGAACAGCAATGGACAATGGGTTACCGCGTACATTGAACTGCCGGTCTGCTTAAACTGCGGCGTGGCGGATATCAATGCGAGCACCGTGTACCTCAATGGCACGGTCCCGGCAGTTACCGACCCGCAATATGGTTTCGTGACAGACCCTGACTCATATCTGGTGGACCATGACGGAGACGGGATTCCGGAGCGCATGGTCAAGTTCGACCGAGCTGACGTGATTACATACCTGGGAACAATCGACTTTGAAGGTGAAACCGGGAGTGATAAGATGGTAGAGCTGACAGTTACAGGAGAACTCTTTGATGGAACGGCATTTGAAGGCTGCGATACGGTCAGGGTGATAACACCAGTGGAGTAAAAAGCAAGAGATAAAATAAAGAATGGAAAAGGGTTTAGAGGAGTTTTCTTTTTTTCTCCTCTCAAACACACTTTTTCTTTAGAAAAGAAAACCTGTGCTAAAAGAAAATGGAGGTAAAGAAGGAAAAAAAATGGAAGAAAGGAAAAAGAAAGGATTAAAAAATTTAGGGGGTGAAACTATGAAAAAGCGATTTCTGATAATACCAATAGTAATATTAGCAGTGTTAGTGGCGTTCAGTGCACCAGCGGCAGCGAACTATACCTACGATGGGTATGAAGTGAAGACGATGACCGACGGGATAGTTCAGGGTGACGTCTTTGTCAGTTGTGGAGACAATGCAGGTGCCTCAGATGGAAGAACCGATGCAGGACATAACGGTCCCTATCGAACCAACTATAGCGTGCCGAATGGAAACAGTGTGAAATGGGCACGACTGTTGGTTGGTGTGTGGGGCGGCACCGAGAACCACACGGGCTGGCTGAACACAACGCTCCACAACGGTACTCAACTCAA